>CAZSTM010000756.1:0-1501 GCA_964609635.1 uncultured Gemmatimonadales bacterium | reverse complement strand
AGGTGGAGGCTATCTCCACCGGCGCGCTCAACCTGGACCTGGCTACCGGCATCGGCGGGGTGCCGCGCGGCAGGGTCACCGAAATTTTCGGTCCCGAGTCCTCCGGCAAGACCACCCTGGCCCTGCACGTGGTGGCCAATGCCCAGAAAAGCGGCGGCACCGTGGCTTTCATCGATGCCGAGCACGCCCTGGATCCCTCTTACGCCGCCAGGCTCGGGGTGGATCTCGACCACCTGCTGATCTCCCAGCCGGATACCGGCGAACAGGCACTCGACATCGCCGAGGTGCTGGTACGCAGTAATGCGGTGGATGTGGTGGTGGTTGATTCTGTGGCGGCCCTGGTGCCCCGCGCCGAGATAGAGGGTGAAATGGGCGACTCACACATGGGCCTGCAAGCCCGTCTGATGAGCCAGGCCATGCGCAAGCTCACCTCCAGCATCCACAAGAGCCGTACCTCGATGATCTTTATCAACCAGATTCGCGAGAAAATCGGGGTGATGTTCGGCAACCCGGAGACCACTACAGGCGGCAGGGCGCTCAAGTTCTACTCCTCCCTACGGCTGGATATCCGCAAGATCGGTAATATCAAGGACGCCGACAGGGTTACCGGGATGCGCGCGCGGGTCAAGGTGGTCAAGAACAAGACCGCGCCGCCGTTCAGGGATGCCGAATTCGATATCATGTTCAACAAGGGCATAAGCTATGTCGGCACCTTGATAGATCTGGCGGTGAGCGTGGGGGTGATAGAAAAAAGCGGAGCCTGGTTTACTTTCGGCCAGGAACGCCTGGGCCAGGGCCGGGAGAACGTGAAGAACTTCATCGAGGAGCAGCCGGATATTTTCCAGGCTGTCGATAATGAAGTACGAAAGAAGATCGGCCTGGCTCCCGGGACCGCTGCCGAATCCGAGACCGACTCTGCTGCTTCCACGGATAAATGAGCGTGTCTGAAAACGCGCGTACACGGTCAGACCCTGAAAATTCCGGCGGCCACAGCGGAGAAGCCGCCGATGATCAGGAGTACCGGCGGGCCGTCCGGCGGGCCATGGATCTTCTGGCTGTAAGGGCCCACTCCACCCGACAGTTGCGGATCAAACTGGCCCGCAAGTTTGCCCCGGGAGTGGTTGAGAAAACGCTCGAGCGGCTGGCTGAAACGGGATTACTGGATGAACCGGAGTTCGCCCGTGAATACGTGCGGCAGCGTGTTGCGCGAAGCCCGCGCGCCACCGGACTCCTGATTAATGAGCTTGAACGCCGCGGGGTAAACCGGGAAACCGCCGCCCAGGCGGTGGACAGGGTTCTAAGCGAGATAGGGCTGGCGGAACAGGACCTGGCGGAGCAGGCAGCTCGCAAGAAACTCGGCGCGCTCGCCGGGATCGAGACAGAACAGCGGAAGCTGAAATTGTTCCGATTCCTGTCATCCCGCGGTTTCCAGGCTTCAACCGCCCGGCAGGCTGTCGAAAAAACGCTTGGCTCTTCCTGAGAAAAAACTTTCCCGGACTAC
>CAZSTM010000755.1:0-1504 GCA_964609635.1 uncultured Gemmatimonadales bacterium | reverse complement strand
TGGCATTGTTTCGAGCTGGTCGATGAAAACCTGAACCCGGTCGGTCCCGGAGAAGCCGGAACTCTTATTGTCACTCCTCTTTACAATTACACCCAGCCGCTGATCCGCTACAAGATGCAGGATGTGCTGGTTATAGACGATACTCCCTGCAGATGCGGATGGCCGTTTCCACGAATCAAGAATATCGCCGGTCGGGTGATGGATTCACTCTGGTTCACTAAAACCGATGGGAGAAGGGAAGCTATTCATCCCTCGACTCTGGGTGAATTTATAGTCCCGGGCCTTGAGAAGTTTCAATTCATCCAGCAACCCGGTAACAGGCTGCTGCTCAAAGCGATAGTTCGAGCCGATCCGGATAAGGCCCTTGCAGCGATACGCCGCAGGATGGCAGGAATTCTTGCTATCAAGAACCTGGAAAATGAAGTCGGTTTCGATATCGAGCTTGTCGATGAGATAGAAAACGACCCCAAGACCGGTAAATTCATGATTGTTGTCCCTCTCAAGCAGTAGAATGCGTTATAATGCATACCCGGCTTGACACGTCTTTCATCTAGCCGCTGATAATTGTTAAAGCCTTCCTGTGACAAAACCCCGAATAAAGGATCTATAACAATGCCTTTTTTAAATCTCTCGAGACACCTGTACTACTTTAAGAAAATGGACAAAAAAATAACCGCCGAGCAGGTTAAGCTTCTTCAGAGACAGCGCCTGAGCCACCTGCTGAAGCACGTGATGACAAACTCCGGGTTTTATCAGAGATATTACGGCGAGCACGGCATAACCATGGACAAGATCGAGGATATCGAATTAAAGGACATTCCCCCGATTGATAAAAAAGTAGCGATGGAAAATTTCGATGACCTGGTTTGTGACCCGGTGCTTAAAAAAGATGAAATTGAAAGATTTATCAGCGACCCTTCGAGCCGTGGTAATAAATTCAAGGGCTCCTATAATGTCATCCATACCTCCGGCACGAGCGGGACAGTCGGCATATTTGTCTACGGGGAAAAAGACCTGGATACTATTATGGCAATGGATGTAGCGAGATTCACCAGAACCGGAATCAATCCTTTGAGAAAAACGAAAGCCGCTTTTTTTGGCGCTACGGATGGAAATTATGCAGGGGTTTCTCTGTTGAGAAACGCTCCGCGCTTTTTCTCAAAAACGCTCCTGCTGGACATCCAAAAACCGTTGGAAGAAACGGTGGAGGCATTAAACAGATTCCAGCCCGACCTGATAACCTCCTATAATTCCGGCGCATATCTTCTGGCCCGGGAACAGTTGAGAGGCTCTTTGAATATCAGGCCGAAAAGAGTCAACGGCAGCGCCGACCCGTGCACTCCAAAAATAAGAGAAACCGTTAAAAAAGCTTTCGGCATCCAACTATTTAACTCCTACCTGGCTAGCGAATCGCTGGGTATGGCCGTTGAATGCGATTACCACGACGGACTTCACCTGTTCGATGACTGGCATTGTTTCGAGCTGGTCGATGAAAACCTGAACC
>CAZSTM010000754.1:0-1509 GCA_964609635.1 uncultured Gemmatimonadales bacterium | reverse complement strand
GTGTAAGACACTCTTTTTAGAGATAATCGCCTTGTTTATGAATAATCCGGGCTAGATATATATTTGGAGAGCAAATATGTTTTTCTCGAAAAAATCTATATACCGCCAGCCTGCTTACATCCTTGCGATATCTGCATCAGCTATTTTTCTGATCCTTTTTCAGCTCGGTTGCACAAAACAGCGCGAAGAAAAAAAGCCACCCGTCAAACTCGGTGTCACCGGAGTAGAGATCGAGCGGCGCATCCTGCTCGGGGACGGAATATCTTTCGGGGCGGTGGGCTCCTATGAGACCCTGGCCGGCAAGGTGCACTATATCCTCGATCCGGAAGCCGAGATCAACGCCCGGGTCGTCGATATAGAGTACGCCGAGACCGGCGGGGACGGCCTGGTGCATTTCAGCGCGGAATTCGTGATTGCCAAACCCACCGACCCGGAACGGGGCAACGGGGTGCTGCTCTATACGGTGGTCAACCGGGGAAATTTCGATAACCGGCTGCTCGGCTCCGCCGGCTGGGCGGAAACCGCCGCCGGCCCCTGCGGCAGCGAAGAGCGCCACGGCAGGCTGATGAAACAGGGCTATACCCTGGTGTTTTCCGGCTGGCAGGACGACCTGCTCCCGGATACCGGGCGCCTTCACCTGTTCGTACCCGAGGCCTCCAGGGACGGCAAACCGCTGCCCGGCGAGGTGCTGGCCGAATTCGGCGGCGGTCACGGAGATAAGACCGCCTACCTGGGCGCCGGGGGGCACAGGGCTTACGCGGTGGACCCCCAACATGCGGATGAGGCCCGGATGCAGGTGCACGAAAGCCATGCCGATCCCGGCACCCTTATCGAACGGTCACGCTGGCGCCTGGCCCGGTTCGATGAGGACAGCCTGCTGGTGCCCGATAGCGTAACCTTGTATTTCCCCGAGGGGTTCGAGCTCTTTAAAACCTATACCCTGCGCTACCGGACCAACCGCTCGCCGCTCATGGGCCTCTGCTTTCCGGCGGTGCGTGACCTGGTAGGTTTCCTGAGGAGCGCGGACTCGCTTAATCCCCTGCTCGGCGCGGATGGAAAGAGCGTTGTAACTCATGCCCTGGCCTACGGCTCCAGCCAGAGCGGCCGTTTCTTGAGAAATTTTCTCCACCACGGGTTCAACCAGTCCCTGGACGGGGAACGGGTGCTGGACGGCGTGTTCGCCAACGTGCCGGGCTGCCGTATGGGATTTTTCAACTATCGCCACTCCCAGCCCTCACGCAGCGAGGGTTTTTATCCCAACTTCGATTTCCCTTTCACGCATGGGGTCTCCACGGACCCGGTCACCGGCCTGAGCGGGGGTGTCTTTGAGAACCTGGCGGAAAGATTCCGGCCCAAGGTGTTCTGCATTCACCATTCGGGAGAGTACTGGTCGGGCGGATCGGCGTTTACCCATGTCGATGTTACCGGGGAAAAAGATATCGATCCGCCGGCGAACGTGCGTATCTACCTGCTGAGTGGAACGGCGCACGGCTTTGCACGTCTGAAAGA
>CAZSTM010000753.1:0-1521 GCA_964609635.1 uncultured Gemmatimonadales bacterium | reverse complement strand
GTAAAAGCAGTTGCTGGTTGCTTGTTGCTGGTGGCTGGGAGATAAAAGCAGTTGCTGGTTGCTTGTTGCTGGTGGCTGGGAGGGGACTAACAACTATCAACTAGCCACTGACAACTGTATTTATGTCTTTTCATTCACCATACCGGAGAAACCATGCCTCAACTTACCGACCCAAAACAACTTAAGCTTTTTGTGCTGAAAACTGTCCGTGAAACTCCGGTTTTCGATATCCATACCCACCTCTATACGCCCTCTTTCGGGGGTTTGCTGCTCTGGGGCGTGGATGAGCTGATCACCTACCATTACCTGGTGGCCGAGTTCTTCCGCTACAGCGATATGCCCGTGGAACGGTTCAATGCGCTGAATAAAAAACAGCAGGCGGAGGCCATCTGGAAGGAGCTGTTCCTGGAGCACTCGCCGGTCTCCGAATCCAACCGCGGGGTGCTCACCACACTCAGCCGTCTCGGCCTGGATGTGGGACCGCGCGATCTGGAGCGCTTACGGTCCTATTTCACCGGCCTGGACGCCGCCTCCTACGTGGACAGGGTGTTCGAGGCCGCCGGGATCGAGGCCGTGGTGATGACCAACGATCCCTTTGACGAGGACGAAAGGACTCTCTGGCTCGAAAACCGCCAAGGCGCGGACAAACGGTTCAAGGCGGCGCTGCGCATCGATCCGATCCTGATGGACTGGGAAAACACCGCTGCCAGGCTCGCTAAATGGGATTACAATACCAGTGAACAGTTGAGCGAAAAAACCCTGTCCGAGATCCGACGCTTCCTGACCGACTGGATAGCTCGCATGAACCCCCTGTACCTGGCGGTCTCGCTCCCCCCTGCCTTCAACTACCCCGAGGAAAGCAAGAGGTCCAGGATTATCGAGAACTGCATCCTGCCGGTAACCCGCCGGGCCGGCATTCCTTTCGCAATGATGATCGGAGTGAAAAAACTGGTCAATCCGGCCCTGGGCGTGGCCGGGGATGGGGTCGGCAGAGGCGAGGTGGCCGCGGTCGAGGCCCTGGCGCGCGGGTTCCCGGAAAACAAGTTCCTGGTGACATTCTTAAGCCGTGAAAACCAGCACGAGGCCTGTGTGGCGACCCGCAAGTTCAGCAATGTTATGCTGTTCGGCTGCTGGTGGTTCATGAACAACCCCAGCATTGTCCGCGAGATAACCGCCCAGCGGTTCGAGCTGCTGGGCACCAGTTTCATCCCACAGCACTCGGATGCCAGGGTGCTGGACCAGTTGATCTACAAGTGGGACCACTCGCGCGAGCTGATCGGCGAGATCCTGGCCGGGAAATACCAGGATCTTCTCAAGACAGGCTGGCAGGTAAGAGAAGAGGACATAGTCCGCGACGTGCGTAATTTATTGGGAGATAATTTCAAGCGGTTCGTGGGGATAGACTAGCGGCCTGACCATACACGGGAAAACATGCAGGGGCACAGCATGCTGTGCCCCTGCGGCAGAAACCGCTCTCAAGAGGAGAATTACACACCCCGTCCACTTCGTGGACACCCCGTG
>CAZSTM010000752.1:0-1522 GCA_964609635.1 uncultured Gemmatimonadales bacterium | reverse complement strand
CATGTCCAGGATTTCCGAGGAGCTTTCCAGGTCGGAAAACAGCTTTTGCCTCAATTCATCATAGACCATCACTCCGCCGATTCGTTCGCCCACCGGCACGTTGGGTACCGGCCAGACTCTCTCCACCACCTGCCGGCAATAGTCAACGGTGTCCTGCTTGTTCAACAGGCTGCGAATGGTTCCATCGGCGCGGGAAAGACTCACCTCCAGGGCGTCATTGCCCATAACTATGCTCTCTTCGCTCTGATAAAGGTAAGTGGCACCGAATGAATCAATCCGGAAGAGGGCAATCAGTATCAGGCTGAGCGCCAATATTCTGCAGACCGACCTGGCCGAAATCATAATCCACGCTCCTTTGCTAAGATGGATTCTTGAGTAAATACAATTGCTTTATAGATGGTCCGGTTTTATCTTTTGACTGTGGCGGGTTTTTAAGCCGGTGATCTTACGCGACTATTATAACACAGGTTCACGGTTACTGCAAATTTTTTGCAGATAAAAAATTGATAATTTGACAGCGGAAAGTATTTTCGCCTTAGGCGTTTAATTTGATGTATTACTTTAAATGACAGGCGTTATTTATGGATGTAAAAGAAATTACTAAATTGATCGAACTCATGGCTGTCAAGCCGGAAACCATTGTGGCGGGAATCGACCTGGCGGCATCGGCCAAGCGGCCCACCGGTATCTGCCTGTTGAGCGGCAAGAAGATTCTCGACAGCCGGGAGATTCATTCGGACGAGGAAATAGTCTCTTACGCCACCGCAGCCAAGGTGAACCTGGCGGCCATCGACGCCCCCTTGAACCTGCCGCCCGGGAGAAACGACATAGACGACCCGGGCGAGGAGCACCTGCGCCCCTGCGACCGCATGCTCTCCCAGCGGGGTATCAAGTTCTTCCCCATTACCCTGGGCCCGATGCGTGAACTGACTCGCCGGGGAATGCGGCTAAAAAAACTGCTCGAGGAGCAGGGCGTGCGCACCGTGGAGATGTATCCCGGTGCCAGCCAGGATGTCTGGGGTATCCCCCGCAAGCAGAAGGGTCTCGACAAACTGCGCTCAGGGCTTGAAGGCCTGGGGATCGAGGGCCTGAAAGAGGAAATGAGCGAGCACGAGCTGGATGCCGTAAGCGGGGCTTATACAGGCTACTTGTTTCTTTTCGGCCAGGCGGAGATCCTGGGCGATTTCGAAAGCGGGGCCATAATCATCCCACGGCTGGAAACCTGACGCCCGGAAAATAATATGCCCCGCGTCAAACACGCCGTTTCATCGATAATCGGTAAGGGCACGGCGTTAAATGCCGCGAGCCCCGGCCAGCAGGCCGTCCCTACAATACTCTACCTGTTTAATCTCTGAGTGCCTAAGTCCCTTAGTCCCTTTCTTTGTCTCTTTAAAATATTTATTAAACGCACCCGGTCATTGAATAATATTCCTGTTGAATCAAGATTAACATATCAAAAAAGGTCGATGTTTTGCGTTAAAGGGAGGCGCATTAAGGTTTTAATGGCAGGACAAAGTTATTT
>CAZSTM010000751.1:0-1531 GCA_964609635.1 uncultured Gemmatimonadales bacterium | reverse complement strand
TCGCCGGTAATCTTGATCAAACCGCCGTCCGGAGAATATTTGACCGCATTGCTGAGAATGTTTTTCAGTACCTGCCCTATCTTGTCCTTATCCACAGATAATTCCACCGGCCCTTCCGGCAAGACCACCTCGAATTGATGTTTCGAGGATTGCTCTTGAAAATAGGGCACTATCCCTCTGATTAACTCACCGATGTCGCAGCTCACCAGGTTCAGAGAAAAGCCAACGCCCGATTCGATGCGGGAGACATCCAGAAGATCGTTGATGATATTGGCCAGGCCCACGGCCTGCGTGTTGATGTAGCCCAGGAACTTCTTTTGCTCCTCCGGCGAAGTGTCCTCCCTGGTGGTCAGGATTTCCGAGAACCCCTGGATGGAGGTGAGCGGCGTGCGCAGCTCGTGAGCCGCAGTAGAGAGGAACTCGGTCTTCATCCTGTCCACTTCGCGCTCCCGGGTTACATCCTGGATAATGGTTACGATACCGATCTGTTCGCCCGTTTCATCGCGAATCGTGGAGGTCCTGGCCCGCATGATAGCCGGATGAGCGGGATCTTTTGCGGGCAGCTCGAAATCGAACTGATAGCCTTCCGGCTTATCTTTCAGAGTGCTTCTTATCCTGTCGCGCAGGGTCTGCTCCTCGATGGCGAAATCGATCGGACGATCAATGACATCGCTCAAGCGCACACCCAGGAGCTCCTCGGCCGCCTTGTTCATCAGGCTGACATTGTGGAGCTTGTCGGTAACAATCAAGCCGTCGGCCACGGACCGGACGATCCCGTTGATCCTCAAAGTTCTCTCCCTGACTTTCTCCTCAAGCTCGAGATTTCTCTTTTTCATATTCCGTGTTTTTGCAGCATAGGTTCCCCATAAGGCCAGCAAGACAACGGCTAATATCAAACTCCTGAACCAGGCAGTGGCCCAGAAAGGCGGCAGTATCTCGAAGGCCAATTCCGCCTGTCCTTCACTCCAGACCCCGTCCCTGCTTCTGGCCTTAACCTTAAAGGTGTACTCTCCCGGCGGAAGGTAGGCATAGGCCAAGTAACGCTCTCTTGTTTCGTGCCAGTTTTCATCCAGCCCTTCCAGTCTATAGTTGTAAAGGACGTCTTCCGGCGAGGTGTAACAAAGACCAACATAATCGATTCTCACATTGTTTTCTTTGTATCCCAGCTCTATACCACCGGCAACAGTCAGATCCCTTTCATTGATTCTCAGGCGGCTAATGTATGCAGGCGGGGGAACCGGATTCGGCCTTTCCAGGCCGGGGTCGAATTTTGTTACCCCGTTCGTCGAGCCGAACCACAGGTTGCCCTTGCTGTCCTTGAGTGGGTTGCTTACAGCAGTGGCTGCAAGCCCGTCATTTGCGGTATAGACCTTGAACGTTTTGCCGTCGAACCGGTTGAGCCCTTTCGGTGTGCCAAAATAAAGGTAGCTTTCATGTTCAATTATGAAGTTACAAACATTACTCGAGAGCCCGTCTGCCGTGGTGTAATTGGTAAATCCGGTCCCGTCGAATCTGCTTACGCCTCCATTGG
>CAZSTM010000750.1:0-1535 GCA_964609635.1 uncultured Gemmatimonadales bacterium | reverse complement strand
CAGTTCACTCCTACACTATCAGCATGGCGTCGCCATAGCTGTAGAAGCGGTACTCGAGCCGCACCGCTTCGCTGTAGGCGTAGTCGATCAGCTCCTTGCCGGCAAAAGCCGCGCAGAGCATCAGCAGGGTCGAGCGCGGCAGGTGGAAGTTGGTGAGCAGCCTGTCGACCAGCCTGAACTCGAAACCCGGATAGATGAAAAGCCCGGTCTGCCCCGATAGCGCACCCGGCTCGGGGACTCCATCCGTACCGATATGCCGGGCAAGAGTTTCCAGGGTACGCACCGTGGTAGTACCGACCGCCAGAATGCGGTGACCCTGCCCGGCCGCTTTCAGGATATTTCTCATTGCAGCGGCTTTGACCTCGTAGTATTCCTCCTGCATCCGGTGATTCTCGATATCCGCCGCTACCACCGGCCGAAAGGTGCCTGGACCGACATGCAGGGTTATCTCCTCGAAAGCTCCGCCCGCCTGCTGCACGGCTTTCATCAGCGCCCTGGTGAAATGCAAGCCCGCCGTGGGTGCGGCGATAGCTCCGCTGTTTCTGGCGTAAACCGTCTGGTAGCGTTTTCGATCTTCGGGAGTATCCGTACGCCTGATATAGGGCGGCAGAGGAACATGTCCCAGCCGTTCGACCAGTTGCAGGGGATCACTTTGATTATTCGCCCTCAGGCTGACAACCCTCTCGCCGTCCAGGGCGCCGAAATCCTCCAGGCGAACTGTCAGCTCTCCTCCGGCCAGTTCGATCTGGCGGCCCGGAACCAGGCGGCGTCCGGGTTTGACCAGGGCCAGCCAGCGACCGTCCTCCAGCGGGCGCACCAGCAGCACCTCGAATTTCCCCCCGGTGGGCAGGTTCCCCAGCAGACGGGCCGGGAAAACCCGGGTATTATTGATTACCAGTACCTCGTTCGGAACAATGTATTCCGGCAAGTCCTTGAACGAGCGGTGTTCTACAGAACCGTCGTCACGCCGCAGGACCATCAGGCGGCTGGCATCCCGTGCCTGGACCGGATGCTGCGCGATCAGCTCCCGGGGCAATTCGTAGTCGAAATCCTCTGTCTTCATTTTTATCCGCCACGCACTCAGCGAAGAATCCTTGTCAATCGGGAGTGTTTCGAAAGGTTGTATTATCAGTCAGCCGGTTATTTGCCCCAGAAAATCCGGGCAATCAGGCTCAGGACGATGCTGACCAGCAGGCAGGTAACCAGGGGAAAGTAAAAGGTAAAGTTTTCCCGGCGGATGATTATGTCCCCCGGGAGGCGACCGAGCCAGGGAATTTTAGGCGCGACCAGAAGCAGCAGACCGACCCCGACTATCAACAGACCGAAAATAACCAGAAATCGTCCCAGGCTTCCGGTGAGACTGGAAAAATCCACGGTTCCCCCGCTCACGAAAGAATCAATCCTGACCGAACAGTTCTCCCTGGCCGCCGGAGTCACTTGTTTTGTCTTTAGGCGGGGCCAGGCCCAGGTGACGGTAAGCCATGGCGGTAGCCTCACGGCCGCGGGGCGTGCGGTTGATAAATCCGCGCTGGATG
>CAZSTM010000749.1:1144-1544 GCA_964609635.1 uncultured Gemmatimonadales bacterium | reverse complement strand
CGCCTTTATATCCACGAGCAGATTGACCATGGTATCGAAATCATACGGCTGATAGCGCCCTTCCTGATGCCATTTCTCCAGTTCGGTCCCCTCCACGACCATGGTCGGATAAAGTTTCAGCCCGTCCGGCCGGAATCTGGCGTCCTCAAATAGCTTCCTGGATAGCTCAAGGTCCGTCTGGGGAGTTGCGCCGGGGAGGCCGGGCATCCAGTGGTAGTACACCTTGAAACCGTGTTCCTTGAGCAGAGAAGTAGCCCGAACCACATCCTCCACCTGATGTCCCCTCCGCACCAGGCGGTATATATCGTCGCTCAGCGTCTGCACGCCAAGCTCCACCCGCGTGGCGCCAAACTCGAGCATGCGCTCAATCTCCTCCTGACGGCACCAGTCGGGCCTAGTC
>CAZSTM010000749.1:0-1134 GCA_964609635.1 uncultured Gemmatimonadales bacterium | reverse complement strand
TCCGGTGCAGCGGTGCCCGGCGGTCTCATTGAGCTTCTTGGCCTCCTCCAGCGTTGCCGACTCCCGCTCATTCAGAGCATCATAGCAACCTTTAATGAACTCATACTGATATTCCGGTGGTTGCGCCAGAAAAGTGCCGCCCATGATGATAAGCTCCACTTTATCAGTGGGATGGCCCATTTCCCCGAACACACGCAACCTCACCGCCACCTGCTGGGAGGGATTGTAATCGTACCGTCTGGCCCGTAAGACGGCCGGCGATTCCGGTGTATAGCTGCACGGCGTATTGGCGAAAGTCGGGCAGTACAGGCACTGCCCCGGACATTTGATAGGCCGGGTCATCGCCGCCACCGGCGTCACCCCGGATATTGTCCTGGCGAGTTTTTTCATCTTTGCCCTGCTATAATATAGTATCAATTTCAGTTTATCAGATTTACGCTGATGGCAACAGTTAAGGACGTATTCAACCAGATTGCTCCGAGCTGGTATAACTTCAGGCACAGGTCAATCTTCAAACACGAACTGGAGGGCCTGGCGGAGCGGTGGGGAGGAGGCCGGCTGCTCAACCTGGGCTGTGCCCACGGCCCCGATTTCCTGCCCTTCAAACGTGACTTTGAGCTTTATGGAGTGGACGTAGCCGCGGAAATGCTCCGTCTTGCCCGGAAGTATTCGCAAAAATTCGACTTCTCGGTGCACCTGGCCGTTGCCGACGTCCGCTTCCTGCCTTATCCAGACAACACGTTCGACCACGCAATTTCGGTCGCCACGTATCACCACGTCGAAGGTAAGGCCGATAAACTGGCAGCGCTGCAGGAGCTAAAACGCGTGCTGAAGCCCGGCGGCGAAGCCCTGATTACCGTCTGGAACCGCTGGCAGCCGAGGTTCTGGTTCAAAGGCAGGGAGGTTGCGGTGCCGTGGCGGACCAGAGAGAAGACCCTTTACCGGTATTATTACCTGTTCTCTTACTTTGAACTGGAAAAGCTGGTGGGTGAAGTCGGCCTGCAGGTGCTCAAGTCCTTCCCGGAACATGGCTACCGGTTCCCGATAAAATATTTTTCCCGAAACATCTGCCTCCTGTTGAGAAAGACTTAAACAATACCCCAAAAAGGTGTAAGATAGAAATATGCTGGTAAA
>CAZSTM010000748.1:0-1549 GCA_964609635.1 uncultured Gemmatimonadales bacterium | reverse complement strand
GACTGCATATGCCAAGAACGACTTATCCGGCCGTCTGCCTCAATACAGGGAGACTATCAAGACTCTGGCCGAAAAATGCAGGCAGAGGGAGATTAATTTTCTGGCGCCCAAAGTTGACCCGACATATCAAAGCGAGAGCCGGCACAGTGTTATACTGGAGGCTGTTTTGAGAAATATCTCCCCGCAGAATGTCTGGAGACCGGATTTCAACTGGAGGGAAGAGTCATACGAAGACTTTTGCAAAAGGATCCGGTGGCGCCGCTACCTTATTAAATGCATCTTTTCCAGGATAACAGAGATAAAGACCAGAGACACCAGCCTTACTTATGAGGTGGATGTTTTCAATTAATTCGTCTCTTTGACTAAAAAAACCGTTGTACAACCGTCCTTTTTATCAATAAGGTACGCTGTGGGGTGCCGATGTCCAGACAGGAAGCATCGGCTTACCGGCGTATTCTTAAAAGATCGTTAAAAGTTGCCAGCAGGTCCTTCAGGTCCTCCAGGCGCGGGATAAAAAAGTCGCTCGGAGACAGCTTGCCCAACCGTCGATAAAGACTGATCGAGAGCACCATCTGCAGCAGGTAGCTTCCCGTGCTGGCCAGCGCCGCACCCAGGGCGCCGTACCTGGGGATGAGCGTAACTCCCAGAATCAAACTTAGAGCAAAGGCACAGGCTGAAGAGATACTCTGGTATTGACGGCGGTCCACCCCGGCGAAATAGCTTTCGAAAACACTGGCCAGACCCATGGCCACCACCCCGGGAAGCAAAGCTATAAGAGGAATCACAGCCGGCAGGAACGCCCGGCCGAAAAGAACCCTGACCAGAGGATAACCCAGAGCGCCGATAGCCAACCCCATGCTCAGGGTTAAAAATAGCGTCATCCTGCAGGCTCGGGGCAGCTTACGGGCACCCTCGGTGCCACCTACAGCCGCCGTGCGCGGGAACAGGGTCAGGTGGACCGACATCGGCACGTGCCAGACAGTCTCGGCCAGGGCCACGGCCACGGCATACAGGCCCACCTCTCGCGAAGTGGATAAGGCCCCCAGTAAGAAAATATCGAAACGCTGGTTAAGGCTTACCAGCACTCCCGCCAGGTGTCCTTTCAGGCCGTAGGCCAGCGAAGACCTGAAAAACGACAGGCCTTTCAGCCTTTCCGCAGGAGCCGACCCGCCTTGGGGTATTTGAGCGGCAGCCTCTCTTGCCTGGGCGATCCAGCGCAAACCCACCGGCAGCAATAATCCCTGTGCCACCACGAAAGCCGCCAGTGCCCCGTTCAAGCCAAAATCCAAAAGCCCTACAAAGACGCCGACCAGTACCAGTACTATCAGAGCGCCCACCAGATAAAGCAGGTTTAAGCTGACCGCCCGCTCTAAACCCAGCAGAATCGACAGGACAAAGTAACGGCCCAGGGACAGCGGGATCAGCAGGGCCGAGACCAGTAGCAGTATCTGGGTCGCTCCCTCAATCACCCGTGGAGCGACCAACAGCAGGTACACCGGAATCCCCGCCAGCGAGATTACCAGGACACCCAGAACGCTCTGGATTACCA
>CAZSTM010000747.1:0-1554 GCA_964609635.1 uncultured Gemmatimonadales bacterium | reverse complement strand
GCTCCCACTGGTTGGACCCCAACATCAAACCCCCCGTCCCCCGCGCCCGGTTCCCCCCCCCACGCCAGTACTCGATATTCTGTATCGGCAGGATGCCATTGTTTATCTGGTCAATTTTACCGGCATCGACGTCCGTTCCCAGGCACTTCACACCCTTGCTGGCGAAATAAGCCATTGATGAGTAACCGATATAGCCTATCCCCCAGACGCCGATTGTTTTTTCACCGCTAAGCAACTTCTCTTTCATCGTCATATTACACCTGCTTATCTTTTATTTTAGAACCAGCCAGCCTCAAGAACAACCTTTCATACAGCTCGGACACCCTGTCCAGAGAGTACTCCGTCATAATTTTATCCTCTTCCGTCGCTTCTATGCCATTATCGATAATCTGTCTCATTTCCTCTAACTGGCCCACCAGGTGCAGATTGACCGATTTTATTTCGGGAACCCCACCGACTTTTGTGGCGATAACCGGACGCCCCAGAGCCAGCGCTTCCAGCACCACATTGGGCACCTGCTCGCATATAGAAGATAAGAGCAGCACATCGCACGATTTCATTATCGACAAGGTCTCGTCATGCGGTTTTTCCCCCAGCAAAAAAACATCTCCTGCCAGGTTCAGGCGTTGCACCAGCGCTTCGATTCGAACCCGCTCCGGGCCATCTCCAACCAGTACCAGCTTGAATTTCCGCTGCCAGCCGGATAACGCCCTGATTAAGTCATAGACATTTTTGGTCCGTATCAACGCCCCGACATGCAGGAGAAACAGTTCGTTATCCCCAACACCCAAATCTTCGCGCAGCTTTTTGTCATCTGCTTTCCCTTTTGCCTGTTTAATCGCCGCCGGGTCGAGCAGCGTATTGCAGATAACCGCAACGTCCGCACTCGTGTGGGCGGATACCTTATCCGCCGTATCCCGGCATTGCGCCACCAGAGCGAGGTGCCGGGCCAGGCGTATGACCAGAATCTCCGAAAGCATATTGAACAGGGCCAGAAACGGACTGGCCAGCTGGAACCATTTTCGACCGCAGAAATGGCCCAGCAAGGTGACTGAAGGTATGCCTGACTTTTGGGCGATGCGGGTTGCTGACACCGTTGGAACGTAGCTGAGATTATATATTATGTCAATATCTCTTTCCCGCAACCATCTTTTCAAATATGATTGCAGCTTTAAGGCGAAGGCAAACCGATGTGCCAGGTTTCCAGTGGCAAACGGCCGAAATATCTCGATTCCCTCTTTTTCCTCATAACCGGGTTCGCCGTCACGGCGCGCAGTAATAACATGAATCCGGTGGCCTTTCCGGGTGAGCGCGCCGCATAGTTTCCACAGCGACAACTCGGCGCCACCATAAGGGTAAAAATGTTCGGACACCACCAGTATTTTCATTTTTGATTGATAATCCATAGTGCCGCCGCATAAAGGCCAGGCGCGGTGTAATCAGGTGAAGACCCTGACTCGCTCTCACCGGTATCGGACGGAAGCAACACGGTACGGCAGCCGGCATTTTGACCAACCTGAACGTCCATCGGCTTGTCTCCCACCATGAAGGACT
>CAZSTM010000746.1:0-1564 GCA_964609635.1 uncultured Gemmatimonadales bacterium | reverse complement strand
GGTATATCTGGCATGTAACCGACCTGGACACCGGCAAGACCGAGCGGGGCAAGTTTGCGATTATCCAGTGAGCATACGAGATATTAGAATTTTTAACTACTATAGAGAGCAATATCACAACGGATTATTGGAGGGTTTATGTTAAAGAATTTGAAAAAAACGGCTTTCCTGACCCTGGCAGTAATGGTGGCCGCCGGCGGCCCGCTCTCCGGCCAGATTCCTGATAAAGATACCGGGATCATCCCGGATGCTATCGGAGGCCGGATCAAGGGCTTTGCCCGTCTGGGGACCAGCACTGCCGAATTCCTGACCATTCCGACCAGTGCTCGCGGCATGGCTCTGGGCGGAGCTTACACCGCGCTCGGTAACGACCTGGGAGCCCTGTTCTGGAACCCCGCCGGTCTGGGGGATATTACCTCCTCCACCTTCCAGTTTACGAATGTGAACATGAACGAGGATTTCAGTATCAACTATGCCGCCGGAGCGATTCCTTTCAATGACGGTGCCGGAGTGGCGGCGGCGTTTCTCTCCTTTTTCACCACCGAACCGGAGGAGATCACCACCATCTACCAGCCCGAGGGCACCGGCAGCTACTTCGACTCGTACAGTTCCGTGGCCGGGGGCTCATTGGCCTATAATATTTCGGACCGTTTCGCCTCCGGCGTGAGCCTGAAATGGGTTCACGAGGATATCTGGGATATCACTGCGAATTCATTCAGCATGGATGTGGGCGCCAACTACCACACCGAGTTCATGGAGCGTGAGATAAGAGTCGGATTGTCGATCCAGAACCTGGGAACCAACGCCATGTATAGAGGTAAGAGGCTGTTTACCGAACTGGATCCCAAGGAGCTGGTGGACGATGAAAGCAACACGATTACCGTGCCGCGGACGGTGCGCGCGAGTCGTTACGGGAGTTATCAGACCAGCTCGTTCGGCCTGCCGACCACCCTGCGCATCGGTCTCAGCTACCGTGCCTTAGAAAGAGAGAATGCTTACCTCAACATTTCCGGCGATTTTCTCCAGCCGCGCAACCTGGACATAGTTTTTGCCCTGGGCACGGAATTCCATATGGAGCTGGCCAGGGGATATTCGGTTGACGGCCGTTTCGGATGGCATATCCAGAGCGATGAGGAGACGATCAAGGATGATGCCGGCACGGTGCTCTCCGACAGCCCGACCAGCCGGGGGCTCGCTGTGGGCGGCGGTTTCGGCCATGATTTCGAGGAGTTCCAGCTGAAAATAGATTATACCATAAACAACAGGGGCTACCTGGACAACTGGCACTTCCTGACAGTTACAGTAGGTTTTTAAGTAAGCCGCAGCAGTCTTGCGCTTGAGAAAAAACCCCGCGGGATGGGCTCAGCTTCCCGCGGGGTTTCTTGTATCTTGCGGAAAAGTTGATATATTTTACCATAAAGGTGTAAATTATACATAGCGACAAAAATTATTGCGCATAAGCACAGTTTTTAATTTTAGACAGTTTATTGTCAATTGTGTTTAAGGAGTCAGGACCGAAGCGAAGCGGAGATTCGCGCGTCAGCGCGACACTCAGGAGTCAGAA
>CAZSTM010000745.1:0-1565 GCA_964609635.1 uncultured Gemmatimonadales bacterium | reverse complement strand
GCCTTTTTGATTGTCATCTCGTACCTCCGTAATAGTGTTATAACACGTTATTGTCGATGTATTTTTATATATCCAGCAAGGCACAACCGAGGATTAGCGCGTGCATACGTGCGACAACCGTTCTTTGTTTTTCCCTTTGTGCGGCTGCCCCTGCCTTTATCTCCTTTTCTTCTGACTTCTGACTTCTGACTCCTGACTCCTGACTCCTGACTCCTGGTTAATTACAACATATTTAACAAACTCAAGCATTGTCAACGCTTTTCCACCTGGGCTGTGCTTAGACCCGACAGGTAATGCAACGGTCTATGCGGTTGAATCCTCTTCTATCCGCTGGCGTTTGTAGATGCGCCGGACCTCCAGCAGGCTCCGGTCATAGAGGCCGGCTTTGAAATCGGGGAAGGTCCACTCGAACTTGGCCCAGCCGCCTTTGCGGTAGTAAAGGATCAGGTCCGCCCAGACGCCGCGGTCCAGGTAAATTTTCTGGGCCTGATACTTGAACGAGGCCAGCACCACCTTGAGGTAGTCCAGCACTCCGGGGTCGATATTCACCCGTCGTTTGCCGGCGGAGCCGGCCAGCTCCTGCTCGATTCGACCGGCCTCGAGCTTGGCGGTCACCAGGTATTGCGGGTGAACCAGCGGGCTGTAGGAGGTGAAAATACGGTAAAGCGGCTCACCCATCTCCTCCCGGTAAAATTCAGTATGGTCGAAAAGCACCGGCCGGCTCACGTAGTCCTCGGGGCCGAAAGTGCCGCTCAGGAGCTTTCTGGCCTGTTCGAGTGAGGATTCTTCGCGATAGAGCACGGCTGCAAAGAGCTTGACCGGCTCTATCCGGCCGGAGGATGTGGCTGGCGGCTTGGTCATCCGGCTTTGCCCTGGTTTTGTAAGCCTGACTGTTCGATCAGCCTCAGCGCGCAGGCGACACGGTCACGGTCGATACCGAACAACTCCTCGACCCGCTCCGGAAGGCTGAGACGGATATTGCTGTTCTGGTGTCCCCGGACCGTGGTAAGGCGCAGCTTATGCTTGTGCAGGTAAATCTGCCCCTCCCCGGCGGTGCGGGTCAATAGCAGGTTGCGGTTCATCGGGGCATCGAAAGTCAGATTCCAGTAGTGCTCGAAAACCCGGTCGGTCACGGCCCGGTCGCGGATCAGGTAGCGCCACTTGGCCTCGCTTCGACCCGATCGGGTATACAGGTGGTAGATACCCTCTGAACGGGGATCGGCCTCGAGCAGGTAGCAGTAGAGCGGGCCTTTAAGGATCGAGCGGCCGCCGCTTTTGAGCCGCAGCGGTTCCGGCACCAGATAACCGGCGTCGCAAAGATATTTTTCTCCGGCCAGTCTCACCACCACCGCGCAGTGGATGTTGGTCCCGTGACGCATGTCACCCAGCACGCGGTAGCGGTCGAAGCCGCAGAAACCGAGCAGCGCGGCCAGGGTCTGGGTCAGCGAAAAGCAGGTGCCGCCGAGCCTGTCCGCCCCGGTCATCGTGGGTTTCCGGGCGGACAGGCTCGGCGGCACCAGCGTTTCGCGGCACCAGACCCTGGCCGCGCGGGGCGGTGTCTGCGG
>CAZSTM010000744.1:0-1577 GCA_964609635.1 uncultured Gemmatimonadales bacterium | reverse complement strand
GTGTTAGAATGCATAAGTAGTTGTAAAAGCGGAAGCCTCCGGTGATATTGATAGCTTGTTAAAATTAAGCGGTCGGACCGGCAGAGCCGTCCGAAATCAAATTACCACCAGGAGGCTTCCATGCACCCAATTTACTACATAGGTTTTGATATACACAAGAGAACAATCGCCTATTGTGTGAAGCGTTTTGACGGCGTACTTATCCAACAGGGCACAGTATCTGCAGAGCGCAAAGCATTGTTGCAGTGGCTTTCCAGGATACCTGGTAGCTGGATAGGCGCTATGGAAGCGACCATGTTCACTGGTTGGGTTTATGATTTTTTAAAGCCCCATGCTGTTGAATTAAAAGTTGCCCACCCCGAGATGCTCAAGGCGATCACCGCAGCCAAGAAAAAGAACGACCGCGCAGATGCCGAAAGGATAGCAGATTTGCTGCGTGTCAATTTGTTGCCGGAGTGCTATATGGCCCCGGAGGAGCTACGAGAGTTGAGACGCATCCTTCGCTACCGAAACATGATTGTAAGAACCGCCACCAGCATGAAAAACAAAATATCCGGCCTCTTGATGGAAGTCGGTGCAACCTACGACAAGAGACGCCTTCACGGTAAGGCATACTTCAACTCTTTGCTTGAGCGGGTTGAAGATGTGCCGGAATCGGTAAAAGAACTTTTAAAACTGAGCAAAGGCAGCCTCGATATGTTTACTGCTGTCCAGAAAAAACTGATTAAGGCACTGAAAGAAAATATGCTGATTCGCCGAAGAATAAAACGCCTGATGAGCATCCAAGGAGTCGGTGAAGTGTTAGCGCTCACTTGGGTACTGGAGATAGGAGAAGTATCTCGCTTCAGTTCATCACGCCAGGCCATCAGCTACTGTGGACTATGCAGCGCTCAGCATGAATCGGCAGGCAGAGAACATCGCGGCCCAATTTCAAAGAAACGCAATAAACATCTGCAAACCATGCTGATCGAGGCGGCCAAACTGGCGCCTCGCTGGAACGCCGAATTAGCATTGCTCCACGCAAAAGAACTTGCTCGTGGTAACTGTAACCAAGCCACTTTGGCCGTTGCTCGTAAACTGGTTAAATACCTGCTTGCGGTTGATCGAAGAGAAAGCGATTTCGAGACATTGCAAAAGGCTGTTTAATGGTGCCCAAAATAGCCGTTCTGTTTGTAACGATTTTCCCGGCGTGCCTTGCTGTGTAGGGACTGCATGAGCCAGAAAGAGGCTGCATGCCTTTGCTGTGTTTCAAGGACGTCGGGTTGACCCTAACTCAATCTTCCGTAAAGGGAACAAAAAAACTGTGCTGATTGCAAACTGTGGCCGCCGCCTCCGACGAGCAATGGAAAAGTGCCCATTCTCGGCGGCGGCACTTCCCGAGCAGGTAAAATCTTCGGGAATCACGCGGTTCTCCCTGAGACGGCAAATGGATGTCTGGTCGCATGACTTGCGGACCTTAAATAGAAAAAAAAGATCGGCGGCAGAACAGCGAATAATTAAAAAACCGCCGGAGGCCATCCGTGGGGTTAAGGGAAATCTCCGTTTTCCCCTTGACTTAACTTATCATGGATGTCCCT
>CAZSTM010000743.1:0-1587 GCA_964609635.1 uncultured Gemmatimonadales bacterium | reverse complement strand
ATCTCTAAATGGACCGGTAGATTCTCTGACGAAAACAAGACGACTACACAGAGAAGTGTATCTTCAATGGAAGAATCCGAGAAGGAACGTATACTCGACGCCCCATATATTGCTGACTTTAAAAACCTAACGGTTCATCAAAAGACATGTCCTCTTGTTCAATCAATTGAAGAAAAGGATATTGGTCGATACACCTCAGTACGTCTGGCTAAGATGGCTGGTTATGCTCCCTGCAAAATATGCAGACCGGATAAAAAATGACGATACCTCCATACCACTCAGAGAGGAACCAAATATGCCAAAAGTAATAGACCTGGAACTTGACCTGCCACCTACGGTTGATGAGCTGGTCGACAAGATGAATGAGTTCCTGCTGCGTAGCGGCGAAAAGGGCCTGGCCAACTACGGCAACATCTTCG
Organism: uncultured Gemmatimonadales bacterium; assembly: GCA_964609635.1. GTDB lineage: Bacteria > Gemmatimonadota > Glassbacteria > GWA2-58-10 > GWA2-58-10 > JAFGTO01. Next base: position 1,168 of record CAZSTM010000743.1, on the reverse strand, counting down.
GCCCCTCCAGGGCGCGCGCCCTCGAGTTCACAGCGGAGGAGATTGAGCAGATACGGAAGCTTCCGGAAGATAAACTGGACAGCATCTTGACAGAAAGGGCAGAAAAGGCGCTGGTGTCTTTGCCTCAGTTCATGGAGCTGCTCGATGAGGCCGGAATCGAGTGGGGTGTAATCAATGCCGGCAGCCACGAAAAAACGGCGGAGCTCGTTTCTAATCACCCGGAGCGTTTTGTCGGCTGTGCCTATGTCGACCCGCACGAGGGTATGAAGGCGGTAAGAGAGCTGGAGCGGGCGGTCAGGGAACTGGGTCTGAAATGCTTCTACGCCTCACCATACAGGTTCGGGGTCCGTGCCAACGATAAGAAGTTCTATCCCCTGTACGCCAAGGCTGTCGAGCTGGATATCCCTGTCTTTGTCTATACCACGATGACCTACCGGACCGACTTCCCCATGGACATCGGGCACCCGCTATACCTCGACGAGGTAGCCATGGACTTTCCGGAGATGAAGATTATCGCCGGCCTGGGCGGCTGGCCGTGGGTACCGGACATGGTCGGGGTGGCCCGCCGCCACCAGAACGTCTACATCAGCACCGCCGGCCACCGGCCAAAGTACCTGGCCACACCCAGCTCGGGATGGGAAATGCTGATGCAGTTCGGCAATACCCTGCTCCAGGTCAGCGGCCCGGGCAGGGTCGAGCCGGCCGCCGCAGGGCCCGCGACCTGCCCTCACTGCGGCCAGATCGTGGGCAGCGGGGCCCGCTTCTGTCGCCACTGCGGCCAAACGCTGCCTTGAAGCCCTACTGCTCGCCGCATAATGGAAACGCGCATTCAACCCATACAGACCCGGCTCCAGCTTTCGCCGCTGGCGCACGGACCCGGAGGCGATGTCGATGAAGACTGGTCGAAACCCGGAAGTAAAGGGCCTGGTCGCAGGCCTGGCAATCCTGGCCGCTGGCGCCCTGATGGTGCTGCTGCCCCCCCTGCTCGATGTGGACATGATGCAGACAGGGTTCGCACTGCAGTTTGGGGGCTTTTTCCTCGCCCTGGTAGGCCTCATCACCGCGGCCATCTTTGGCTATCGAGCGTACCGCCTGAAGGAGATGTTTCGCGGCAGCCGTCTGCTGGCCCACTGGGCCTATGATCCGGTACAGCTACGGGACCAGGCCG
>CAZSTM010000742.1:0-1593 GCA_964609635.1 uncultured Gemmatimonadales bacterium | reverse complement strand
AGAAATCCGCCGGCGATTTCTCCGGAGCATCTCATCCAGCCCCGGCTCGAACACAGGAGCCTTGCCCTGGTTCACCTTTTCAACAACCTCGGGGCTGATGTCCACCCCGATAACCTGGTATCCGTTCTCAGCAAAACAGGCTACCATCGGGGAGCCCAGCTTTCCCAGGCCGATCACCGAGACCGTAGATTTTCCACTTTCCGACATCGCACACCCTTTTTTCTCTCTTAATTGGATGGTTGAAAAAGTCTATTTATTCTTCTGGCAATCGCGCTTAAAAAAAGTCGAGGTTCCAGAAAAGCCCTGGCCAGTTTGGCCCAGAGGGCGATACGAGGCCTGAGCACCGCTAATGTTTCTAATTGCCGGCAAAGATTTTTTCTGGTGAGCTCGGGCTTTTTCAAGCCCTCAGGGGTCAAAATCAGGCTGGAATCTCTTATGGTAAAAACGTTGCTCCAACCGCCACCAAGCGCCAGGTTACGCTCGGCTTCGGGTCCTTCCCTGACCCATTCATCGCCTCCTGGATGGTGAGAGTAATCGTGTTCCTGATGGATAGCATTTATCATCTGGGTTGCATCGATCACCGGTACCTTGAGAGACCGGGCTTTATAAATAAGCCAGTTATCCCACATGGTGCGGCCGAGGGCAAAAGGGGGCAGTTCCGGATAAAGACCGCGTGAAAAAACAAAGTAGTCAAGCCCCGTGTGCCCGTGCAACTTCCCCTGTTTTGCAGCAGTTACCTTTAGGTGATCCTTCCAGTCTCTAGAGCTAAAGTCCAGCGGTTTATCGAGTTCGAGGTCCAATCGCTGGCCGGTCATCATAAATCTGGAAAAGGAAATCCGCTCCGCCGCCTCTATAAAATCATCGAGCAGGATAATGTCGGCATTAACATAACAGAGGATATCGTTTTCGACTATTTCCTGGGCTTTTCCAAACAAATCGTCAACCAGCGGCGTTCCATATTCATTGCGGGCGATCCCCGGCAAATGGAGCAAACCGAGCTCGTCTGCCAACCTAGCGGTGCCTTCCTCATTCCCGAAAAGGATGATCTGGGGTCGGGGTTCTAAGAATGTCCAGCTAATAATGGCGTTTCGTTGGATGTACTCAATCTTTCCCTTGAAATGTTTTGGAATTGCGAATAGACTCAGCATTTAGCCGCTTCCGCAGTCAGGCACAGGTGCCAACCGAACTTTCGCTCCAGCCGGCGGAAAATCATACCGGGCATCCACCGGAAATACCATGTCTTCTTATACCTGTATTCTTTATATTCGCCAATCCGGTAAGGAAAGATGTGCTCCACCCGAACATCTGTAACCCGAAAGCCGCCTCTTTCCAGAAGTTCCCGGCCTTGCCGGGGCGAATAAGTGTAAGTTATCGGGCATCCGGACTGGGCTTCAGAATAGCGGGCCACCAATTCCGACCAGCGCCAGAACCGTCCCTTGCCGTAAGTAAACAAAATCCAGAGCGCTTTCCAGGAATAGCGGTGATAAACCATGATTTTGACCGTGCCGCCCGGAGATACGTACCGTGCCAGCTGATCGATTATCCGGCCGGGATGAGGAGAATGGTGGATGACTCCGAAGGAGTAAATCAGAT
>CAZSTM010000741.1:0-1603 GCA_964609635.1 uncultured Gemmatimonadales bacterium | reverse complement strand
CCCGTACCGCGGCGCAACCTGGGTATGCTGCTGCTACAACAGGATGACCGGCGGGCCGTGGAACAGTTCCGCGAATATCTGCGCCTGGTGCCCGGTGCACCCGAGCGCGAGAAAATCCTGCGCTCGCTCAGGGAAAAAGGCTGGATTTAGCGGCGTGTTTTCTCAAAACTCTCTCAGAGCACCGGCTGCGGGAATTGCTGAAACCGTCGATCCGCTTAACGGCCATGTTTTAATTCGAGCCATTGGGTCCTATTGCCCTTCATCCTCCTTTGGCAGGTCCAACCTGAGGCATCTTACCGAATATTCCATGGCCGCCTGCATGCAGCCGTTGCAGGATATGCATTCATAGGGGTCGAAATCGCCCTTTCCCCAGCGGGCGGGCAGGTCCGGGTTACGGATAAGCGGCCGGCCCAGGCCCACCAGCTCGGCATAATCATTTTGCAGCAGCTCATCTACCGCCTGCGGCGAGCGAATGCCCCCGGTGAGGATCACCGGCAGTTTACCGGCGGCACGGATAACCCGGGCCTGTTCACGGAAATAGGCTTCTTTTTCGCGCTTGATAATACTCTGGCGCAGCGGGTGGTTGCCGCTGACAGAGATGATATCGCAGCCGGCCTCGGCCAGCATGGCCGCGGTCTGTCTGGAATCCGACAGCTCTATTCCTCCGGGAGTAAAATCCTCGCAGTTCATTCTGAAAATCAGGGGCATCTGCGGCAGTGCCTGACGGATGGCGCTCAGCACCTCCACGGCGAAACGGGCCCGCTGACGTGAACCGCCCCCGTAGCTGTCGGTGCGCTTATTAAACATCGGGCACAAGAACTGGCTGACCAGGTAATGGTGCGCACCGTGGATCTCCACCGCATCGAACCCGGCCTCGTTCGCCCTGAGAGCCGCATTGGTAAAGTCTTCGATAATCTGCGTGATCTGTCCCCGGGTAAGCGAGCGCATGATATGCGCGTTCTCCTTGCGCAGCTTGCCTGCTCTTTCTATCTGTGTCCGGCCGGTAAGGGCGATCAGCGACGGCCCGTAAATCAAGCCGTCCGGGTCGTATGCAGGGTCCGCGTTCAACCCGCAGTGGGCGATCTGAAGACAGATCTTGTCACCTTTGGCGTGCACCAGCTCCACCAGGCTTTTAAGCCCGGGGATAAAATCATCGCCGGAAACTCCCAGCATGCGGGGAACTGCGCGGCTGTTGGCGCTGACAAAGGCGAAACCGGTGGTGATCAGCCCCAGCCCGTTGCCGGCCAGCTTTTCATAAAAAGACAGGGTACCCTCGGTAACGAAACCCTCTTCATCGGCTGTGCTGGTCCATATCGGCGCGCGAACCAGCCTTCCGGACAGACTCAGGCGCTCGGTTTCAAACGGTTCGAAAGCACGCTCTAGATGGTAGTTCTCCTTTTTCGGCATCCCCCCTCCTGCATGAGACTGATCGGTTATAAGCCGTCTAAATTTTATCCTCTTAAAAAATTGTCGGACAGTTCACAGCCGGGCCTTATTTCCCGTAGATATCCTTGATTTTCTCGAAGCGCTCCAGGATCGGCAGGTGCTGGGTGCAGGCGGCCTCGCAGTCGCCGCACTGGGTGCAGCGATCCAGGGCTTCCAG
>CAZSTM010000740.1:0-1613 GCA_964609635.1 uncultured Gemmatimonadales bacterium | reverse complement strand
AAAACGCCGGCCGGCCCCGTGATTTTATTTCCGGTGAAAGGCATATACCATGCCCCTGTCCGTGCAATAATAGATGAAATCCTTGAAAATCAGCGGTGAGGTGCTGATTCCCTCTCGTATTTTGGTTTGCCACAGTCGTTCGCCGCTTTTGGTGTCATAGGCGGCCAGAGAGCCGCTTTTGGTGCCGGTGAACACCAGTTCTTCAGTTAAGCTCGGAGCAGCCACCGCCACCCCGTCCAGAAGAGTTTTCCATATCAACGAGCCGTCGCCTGCATCAAGTTTGATCAGCCGACCCTCACGGCCTGCAAGGTAAAGAGAGTTGTCCGAATACACCGGACCCGAAAAAAACTGGCTGCCGGGCTCCGCCACCCAGCGTGATTTCAGTCTGTCCGGCTCGAGACACATTATCTTGCCGTTGCTTAAAGTGGTGAAAATATCCATGCCGTCCGAACAGAGGTCTCCCAGGATGTGACCTCCCAGCTTGCGATGATTAAGCACCAGGCCGGTTACCGAATCCAGCTTGTAGATGTCTCCGCCCACGGTGGCTACATAAAGGAACGGGTCCAGATAAACCGGAGCATACTCGATATTACCCTCGAGCTTGCGTTCCCAGTTGCGGTAGCCGATCTCGGGGTTGATGCAGATCACCGCGCCGGACTGGATAAACAGGAAAAGCTGGTTCTGTGCCAGAATCGGGGAAGCATTGCTCGGGCCGAATTCGCGCTCCAACTGCTTTTTTTTGAAATTGATTTGCAGAGAGTAAACCTTACCGTCCGGAGCCCGGGTATTAAAATAGAGCTTTTCGCCCTGGATAAGGATCGAACCGCCGAATCCTCCCTTGAAAGTCTTGCGCCAGAATCTTTCCCCGCTGTTGCGGTCCAGACATACCAGACGGCGGTCCCGGGTACCCACAAAAACAACCTCCTCGGCTGCGCTGGGGGTAGCACCGATAGAGCGGCCGATGCGTTTTTTCCAGGCCAGTTCGAGTGGCACACTAACATGAGGGTTTAACGAGGAGGTCCTGGAGTAACCGCCCTTTTCCGCGGACCAGCGGGCGTTCAGGTCGGTAAAAAAGATGACTTTTTCCTTCTTTTTTGCCTCCACGGGAAAGGGAAGCAAAAACAGGGCCGGAACCACCAGGCAGAATAACTTTATTAACACCGTCCTTAAAAGACTCAACTGAAAGCTCGCAGATATAAATACAGAATACAGGTGAAATCGGGAGAAGGAAAATTTTTTAAAATACTTTAAATGACATATATTTACAGGTTCAGATTTTTAATTGCCCGACATTCTAACTCCTGAGCCACGAATTCCAAGCAGTTATAATATTTTAGCCGTAAAACAATCGGAAATGTCTGTATACTAACATATTACAGGCCTGGAGGCAAGTGAATTCAAAATGGTTACTTGACGCTGCTCCGGGACGGAGTTAAATTTTTATCTCAAAGCCTCTATCCCGGATTATTCATAATAACGGGAATTGTCCGGTTTTGCACAGAACCACCGAACGCATTCACCGCAAACCGACATACAGAATATTTACCGAAGGCAGGTCCCAATTGTTCCCTTTGGTTGGTCCGAAACTCGGCAGAGCATTTTTGCGCACTATC
>CAZSTM010000739.1:0-1614 GCA_964609635.1 uncultured Gemmatimonadales bacterium | reverse complement strand
CCCTCTGCAGGTGGGGCTTTCTCGAATGAATCCAGCAGGCCGGCCAGGGCGGTTTCTCCCGGACCGCCGACACCCCACCCGGCGCCGAGGTATTCGAGGACTCCTCTCGGGCTGAATGAAAACCCCGCACCTCCCAGAATGACCGGTATTCCGAGCTTTTTAAGCAGATCGACCAGGGATTTGATTTCATCGAGAAAAAATACATTGTTGCCATAGACTGCCGTGTCGATGTTCCTGACGGTAAGACCCGCCACCTGCGGCTGGAAGCTTTCGGCCTCCTCGGCCAGGGCCGCCGCCGGGTCCTCGGCAAAGCACAGGTCCAGGATGCGGCTTTGGTGCCGGGTCTCTTTCAGCGTGCTTTGCAGGTATTCCAGCGCAATAGGCGGAACCGGCGGGGTTCGGTAGCGGTTCGGGTTGATAAGCAGGATTCTCATTTTCGGTCTTCCTCGTTAACCATCCGGTTCAATAAGATGCAAAGCAGCAGCTCAGGTGCGTCTGGAACCGGTGAAACCAGGTCATATTTTGCAGGGGCGCGGCATGCCCTGCCCCCGCAGGAAGAAACCCCTGATAACGCCTTAAAAAAACGTGCGTTCCGATGATCCGGCCAGCAGAAGCCAGAAGAAAAAAGGCCCCCCCAGAATGGCGGTAATCACACCCACCGGCAGCTCGACCGGGGCGAACAGGGTGCGCGCCAGCATGTCGCAAAGGGTCAGAAACCCGCCGCCGAACATCAGCGAGGCGAGACCCAGGTAACGGTTGTCGGGGCCGATAATCAACCTGCAGATATGCGGTGCCATCATGCCTATAAAGCCTATCGGCCCGCAGATCGAGACCACCCCGCCGATCATCAGGGATGCGCCCAGGAAGATCACCTGCTTGGTTCGTACGACATTCACCCCACGGCTGACAGCCAGGTCCTCGCCGGTCGATAGCAGGTTCAGTTCACGGTTCAGGCTGAAAATAATAACCGCTCCACTGGCAACAAAGGGGAAGAGGCTGAGCACCGAATCGAAACCGACCGCCTCGATGCCGCCGATCAGGCGACGCAGGATGTGGAAGGTCTTGGTAAAATCGCTCATGTACTGGATAAGCAGTATCAGGCTGGAAAAGAAAAAACTGACCGCCACCCCGACCAGCAGCATCGAGCCGGTCGAGAAAGTTTTTCTGGCTTGGGTGAAAGAATAGACCACGAGGATCGAAAGCAAGGCTCCGGCGAAAGCGCACAGCGAGGAGCCGGAGATCCCGAGGAAGCTGAACGAGAGTCCCAGGCCTACGTAGAGCGTGGCCCCCAGGGAGGCTCCACTCGATACCCCGAGGGTGAAAGGTGTTGCCAGGGGATTACGGAACATGGCCTGGAAAGCCGCGCCCCCCACAGCCAGGGCCGCCCCGGCCAGAAAAGAAGTGCATACTCGCGGGAACCGGATTTTCCAGAAGATATAAGAATCGATGGTATCGCCGCCTTGGGGGAACATCGCCTCCGGCCCCAGGATTTTCATGCCGATCATCGGGGCGACCACGAAAACAACCGCCGAGGACACGCCCAGCAGGACAAGGATCCAGCTTTTTTTCACGGCCAGATTTCCTCCGGGGCGATAAACGGCCGCCCGGTGCGGG
>CAZSTM010000738.1:0-1620 GCA_964609635.1 uncultured Gemmatimonadales bacterium | reverse complement strand
GGTGCCTGGCCGCCATTTTCCCATAGCTGGTAGCGGTGAAATACAGTGCGATTAGTGCCACGACATACACCAGGGCCAGATGCCCGCCGGAGATTATGGCTACTATGCCCAGCATGGGAAACGGCGCTGTGGGAGTGACATAGGCAAGCCCGTAGAGTACCAGATGCCTTAGCTTTAAAACCCTCCTGAACTCCTGCTTATAACCGTAGGATTCGAGTGATGAATCCTGTGGTTGCTGTGCCTGCTCGTTTGCCACTTCGTACCTCCTTCGAAGGAAAAGTTATCACCCGGAGTTGAATCGCTAGTTCCGGGGTACCAGCTTGAGCGGCCATTTTCCGCCCGGAGTATCCTTGCCGAAAAGGATGCGGCCGGCGGTTTCCATACTCCGTGGCGTGCCCGCGAAAGTGACCAGGACCGCATCGGCTTCCTCCGGGCAGACTATCTCGTAGGGAGCCCCGGCGATTACCACCAGTTTCTTGCCTGCAGCTTTCAGCTTTCGCGCGAGCTCGGTGTTGGTTTCGTTGCCGCGCCAGTAGTGGCTGTAAACCACGGCCACCTCGCAGTTGGCGGCCATTTCGAGACAGGTTTTCACATCCTGCTCGGTGGGGTCCAGCTCGGTTTGCCAGTAGGCGAAATTGCCGGTCTGCTCCATGATAAATTTCTGCAACTGGGTCGAGTGGTAGGCCAGGTCCTCGCCCTTGTTCTGCCACAGCGCGTAGTGCTGGTCGGTGACAAAGATTTTCCGGTTTTCCGAAAGCGGTAGCACCCCGCCGCGGTCGTGCTTGAGCACGCAGGCTTTGCGCGCCGTCTCCTCGCTGAGCTTGCGGGTTTCGGGGTCGCGGATGACCTCCAGAATCTTGTTCGGATCGCTTAAGTGACTATCGAAAAGGCCCACATCCCACTTGGCGCCCAGTACCCTGCGGTTGTGCTCGTCGAGCTCCTCCATGGGAATCCTGCCCTCTTTAACAAAGCGCATGAGCCAGTCGAAAACCTGCTTCTGGTTCTCGGCGTGGGTCTTGGCCAGCACCAGGTCTGCTCCGGCACTGATCGCCGCGGCGCAGGCCTCGCCATAGGTGCTGAACTTCTCGGCGACTCCGCCCATGCCCATGGCATCGGTAGTCACCAGGCCGTCAAAACCGAGCTCGTCACGGATGAGCTCGTGGGTGATCCTGCGGGAGACACTTGCCGGCATGTCCTCCGGGTCCAGGGCTTCATATATGGTGTGGGCGGTCATGATGCAGGCCAGGCCCTCGGCGATCAGTGCCCGGTAGGGAGCCAGTTCCACCTCATCCAGCCGTTCGCGCGAAGCCTTGTTGGTATCCAGGGCGAAATGCACATCCACGGCTGAGTCTCCTCGGCCGGGGAAATGCTTGCCGGTGCTGATTATACCCTCCTCGGCGAAAGCTTTCACCAGGGCGCGGCCGAACTCGATCACCTGCCCGGGATCATCACCGAAACTGCGGGTACAGATCTCGGGGTTTTTAGGGTTGATGTTCACATCCAGGCAAGGGCTGTGAAGCTGGGTTACCCCGATGGCGCGCTGCTGCCGGGCCATCGCCTTGTAGGCACGGTAAACCAGGTCGGGATCATCCGTGGCCGCCATGCCCATGGCGCTGGGGA
>CAZSTM010000737.1:0-1636 GCA_964609635.1 uncultured Gemmatimonadales bacterium | reverse complement strand
GACTCGGGCCTTAACAACATCATCGAGAACCACGGAGGGGTCTCTTCCCAGCCGGACAAGATGATTTCCCTGATTAAGAAGGTTGACAATCCGCGTTTCGGCACCCTGCCCGATTTCGGCAATTTCACCGAGGTGGACAAGTACGAGGGAGTCAAAGCCCTGATGCCCTATGCCAAGGCGGTGAGCGCCAAATGCTATGATTTTGAGCCGGACGGCAGCCATAAGCATTTCGACCTGGACCGCATGATAGAGATCGTACTGGCCGCGGGCTACCACGGTTATGTGGGCATCGAGTTCGAGGGTCTTCGCCAGGATGAATGGGAAGGCGTGCTGGCCTGCAAGAAAATACTCGAACGTCATCAGTAAAACCGCTCCTGGTAAAAAACCTGCAGGATAAGTCTTTTTAGGCCGTGAACCGAAGCGGATGTGTCGTGCTTAAGCACGACACATCCACGCACATCCTCGGGGTGCGATAAATATTTTTTTACAGTCAACCTAGGAACCCTTTAGTTTCACTCATCTCTCATCCCCAGACAGGTGCTTATGACTGATTCCTAGGGCAGTGCCCCGATCAGGGGGTGGCAGTACCTGTAATATATCTGCTTTTTTTCCTCTCAGGATTCTGCGGCCTAGTTTACGAAGTGTTATGGCTGCGTCATTTCTCCCTCTCATTCGGCAACACCACCTATGCAGCGACCGTGGTGCTGAGCGCGTTCATGGGCGGTCTGGCCCTGGGGAGCCGCTTTTTCTCGGCCCCGCCATGCTGCGAACGGTCTTTCCGGAACCCCTGCTGGCCGAGGAGGGGCCGATCGAGGTCGACAGAATCAAGCAGATTCTCGAGGAGTAGTTACTCCACTCATGCAAAAATCCAATTATATTTCAAATTGCAAGATAAAAATCAGATCGGATAATTGCTGCTTTGCAGTATGAAAGTTGAAACTGCTTCTTTTCTAACAGGTTAGGTTAGGAGGATTTTCTGGCCCGATACTTGCTTTTTACAAGAGTGATTAAAGTTTCTTTTTTTTCTTCCTTAATTTTTCCCCATTTTTTTCAAGGAGATTGGCTATGACCAGTCTGCGCTCCAAGAAGGGTTTCACCCTCATCGAGCTCCTTATCGTAGTGGTGATCATCGGTATCCTGGCCACCGTGCTGATTTCCAGGTTCAGCGGAGCCAAGGATGCAGCTTATGCCGGTGCCGTAAACTCCGTAGCCCAGCAGGTGAGCCAGGCATGTATGGCGCACAATGCACTTCAGGTGGACGGAACTATCTGTGATACCCAAGCCAAGTTGGAGGCAATGGCCAACGACCTGACTGTGGCCAAGTGTGCCGCGGCCCAGATAACTTGTGCTTATGCTGGTGGTGTTTGGACGATTACGCACGCTCAAATCCCAGCCAACTCGGCCACTGTCGATGCCACGACCGGTTCAATTACCGCGGCCACCTTATAGTCGAGCCCGGAGGGGTAGGCTCCAGCCTGAGGATATGCCGGTTTTGGAATACGGATTCCGGCTTTCCTGTGTTTGCGAACCGCGACTCAGGTGAGATCTATCTGCCGGAAGATCGTTTTGAGCACGGCCCTTCTATCGATCATCGCCTTTGCGGCCCGGCACCCGAGGGTGCCGGGCCGGTTTCTTT
>CAZSTM010000736.1:0-1636 GCA_964609635.1 uncultured Gemmatimonadales bacterium | reverse complement strand
TTATTGGTTTATCTGCTTTTAACATTATTACCTCTTTTTTTAACTTATTTTGTTTAAATTTAATTGAAAATACATTAAATTACAACTATCTCTCAATCCTGCTATTAATACACCTCTCCAGCATGGACGCACTCATCGGTAGCCCCAGGTCGTGTGTTTTGCAGCTTCTGCAGACGCTTCCAGCAGGAACATGCCGCGTTTAACGGGTCCCCGCTTTAATGATATCACCGGTTTTCCTTTCCAGAGCAATCCTCCCTGCAGCCCGGATTCCTTAATAGGGAAAGCTGTATTTTGATTCGCCGGGTTTTAACTCAACTATGGCCTCGGCGTATTCTCCCAGGTGATGGCCGTTAATAGTGATATCCGCGGTAATTATCATCCTTTCCGGCGGACTGCCGGGCACGGCCTCGAGAACAAACGGCACCACAGCCTGCTTCTTCCCGTCGATCAGGAATCTTCTTGCCGGGTGTTCGCAGGCTAGGTTCTCCGGGAACTTGAGGTCAACTTCGAGCTGCGCGGGTACAAACAAGTGGTTGCGGATGATCAGCTCGACCTGGAAACAGCCGCCGGCCCGGCAGGATACCCTGTAAGGATGAAAGACGCACCAGTGCTTATCCATACCGAAGTTGGGATCCGGCTGGTCGATAAGCTCGGTCATCACTTCACGCACATCCAGCGCCCACCGGTGGAACCCCTCCAGGTCTTGCCGCGTCGGGTAATATTCGCCCGTGTGGGCGGGACACACTATCTCCGGCAGGTATTTGAGCATTATCCGGCTGCTGGTGATATATCCCCCGTCCAGAAAATAGACGTTGTGGGGCACGACCGGCCCGTTGAGCCGCCGCTCCTGATCTATCCTCTTCCAGGTGCCGTCTCCGGTAAACATCACTTTCTTCCCGTCGATAACCGTAAACATGGCCTGGTGCCGTTCCAACTGGGAGGGAAAGGCGAAGAACTCCAGGGTGTATTCCTCCCACCGGACTTTTTCACCGTCGCGCAGCACCCTGTCGGCCAGCACGGGAAACCCCTGGTTAGGGATGCGATAGTGCGAGGGGTTTTCGAAGATGTCCACCATATTTTCAAAGACCCACAGCTCGGGAGAGCCCCACCGAAACAGATCGGGAACGTGGTTTTTGTGGTCGGCATGGTGGTGGCTGAACGAGACCGCGCCGATTTTATCGATGCCGTAATCCTTGGCAAATTTACGGAGGATATCGAGATCTGCATCGCCGTTCCAGTTCCAGCCGAAGTCATAGATAAAAGCTTTGCCCGATTCCGAGATGATCGCATAACTGGTGCCGCCGATATAAACAAGATGCGGCAGGATCTGATACATGTCGCTGGTGGGTCTGTGCAGCTCGTTGGGACTCAGCAGCGGCCTGATGCGCTCGTAAATCCGGCTGTTGGCTTCCATGGCCTGCAGGGGATTTTCAATAACCGGGCCGTGGGAAGGTGCAAGCCATTCGGGCCCCCGGGCCTTTATCCTTTCGAACGATTTGTCTGAGGCGTCCACGCCCTGGGTAAAACCGTAATAGTTCCAGTGCAGGTCGTACCAATGGGTCACCTTGCCGGGGGCGGAAATCAGGTCGCCGCAGAATACGATATTCCGCCCATCGACTTCCACGCAGTACGAAAT
>CAZSTM010000735.1:0-1652 GCA_964609635.1 uncultured Gemmatimonadales bacterium | reverse complement strand
TCCTGACTTCTGAATTCTGCGAAAACATCTCGATTTTACAAGCGGATGCTGTGGATATTGTATCAGACTTGGAGGCAATCAGTCAAGCTCAAATCTTTGGAATGCATGTCAGAAGCGCTTGACATGGCTGAAAGCCTGGGGTAGAATAGAACGAAAGATAATTTCGTGCATACTGTCACAGGTAAATGCCGGCTCGGCGAGAAAAAAGGTGGGCACCATGGATTTACTGATAATTCTGGTTTGGTTCGCATTGCTTATCTACCTTTTACTGCGCCTGCGCAGGGACAAGGCGAAAAAGGCTAAGGCTCCGGCTCCGGTGCATCATATTAAGCGCCACTCTGCACAAGGGGAGGAGACATCCGGAGAGGCTCAGCCCCGGGAATCACCGCAGACCGAACCGGGGGCTCCGGCAATAGTCAAGGCCGAGTCGCTTCTTTCTATCGAGGGTTGGAAACCCCTGAACCGCTCCGAGGTTGAGGTAGAGACTCTCTGGCGATTGGAGCATGTTTTACGGGATATTCCGCACATGGGTGAAACTCTGGTTGTGCAGGTCGACTACAGCATGGAGCCCCGCGAGGTGGCCACTGTGCTGGCTTCCAATCCAATTTATGCGGCCAAGATACTCAAAACAGTAAATTCCGCGGCTTTCGGACTGCGCCAGAGGATCGACTCTCTCCAGCGCGCCATAACCTATCTGGGATACAATCAGGTAAAGAATATTGTGCTGGAACATATTATCGGGGAAGGCTTAAGCACCCTGGAATCGGATGAAGATAAATATCTGGACAGTATCAAGTTATGGAAACATTCACATGCGGTCTCTGTTTGTGCCGATTATATTCTTCGCGAGGTGGTTAAAAATACTCGCAACAGCGGGTTGATCACCACCGCGGCGCTCTTGCACGATATCGGCTGGGTGGTCTACAACCAGTACGACAGCGAGAGTGCCCAGAGACTTTTCCAGCGCCTGCAGCAGGAAGCCGGGAATATTGACAACCCGCTCGAGTTGGAAGAGAAGGAATTCGGGTTTAACCACTTGATCCTGGGCAAGATGCTGGCCGAGCAATGGGAAATTCCCGGACAGATTTGCGAGCTTCTCGGCCAGCACCATTGCGCCACATTCGGAATCGAGGAGGGCTTCAACAGTAACCTGATTTTCGGGGCCTGCGTAATCTCAAGGGCGGAAATTCTGGCCGGGGAACTCGGCTATCCAAATCCTCTTCCGGAGCCGAGAAAGCAGAATGTGAACCTGGCAAAAGTGCTGGGCCGACCGGCGGTGGATGGGCTGGCTCAAAGCGCGCATAAGCTGCGCCAGGAGCTGGAAAAGACCATGAAATTTATAGCTGTTTTCCATAAACCTGGGGAGTAGAGCCCTGGGGGCCGACACATAACGACGAAGGCCGTTTTAACGGGAATGTTTTACTCCCACCCGGTCACAAATACTGCGAATGGGGCAGACCGAACAGATAGGCGATACAGGTTTACAGAGGTTCTGTCCGAAAGCCACCAGCAGGTCGTTGTAGATTATCCAGTATTCGTGCGGCAGTTTCTTTCGCAAGGCGAACTCGGTTTTTTCGGGAGTTTTGGTCTTGACATAACCCAGGCGGTTGGAAATACGGTGGACATGGGTGTCCACGCAGATTCCCGGTTTG
>CAZSTM010000734.1:0-1656 GCA_964609635.1 uncultured Gemmatimonadales bacterium | reverse complement strand
GCGCCACGAGATGTGAGTGGGCCGTGCCCTTGTCAAAGGGATAAAAAGGACAAATGCACAGGGACAAAGGCAGAATAAATAATACAGAATCCAGAATTAAGGAGAAATTAGTCAGTTGTTAGTAGCCCGAAAGTTTAGATCATAGAAATCGTAAAAACTTCATGCCTTTGCCACTTTTTGTGCCTTCTTTTATATTTTAACCCCTCAATAATTCGGATGCGGAATATGAACCTTAGTTTCAACTGGCTGAAAACTCTCCTCGAATTCGAGATGGACCCCCGCCAGGTGGCAGACCGTCTGACCATGATCGGTCACGAGGTGGAAGAGGTACAGTACCTGGGACAGGGACTGGAACAGGTGCGGGTCGGCCGGGTGCTCTCTGTCAGGCCCCATCCGAAAGCGGACCGGCTGAGACTGGTCGCTGTGGAATACGCAGGCCGGGAGCCGGTCGAGGTGGTATGCGGGGCGCCGAATGTCATGGAAGGGAGGCACTATCCGCTGGCGCTGGTGGGTGCGGTCCTGCCCGGGGGCATGGAGATAAAAAAAGCCAGGATACGCGGAATCGAAAGCTGTGGGATGCTTTGCTCGGAAAGGGAGCTGGGCTTGAGCGATGATGCAGCGGGCCTGATGGAGCTCGATGACTCGCTGAAACCGGGAACCCCGCTGATCCAGGCTCTGGGAAGGGAGGATTATCGGCTGGTGCTGGAGGTGACCGCCAACCGGGGAGACATGTGGAGCCATCTGGGCGCGGCCCGAGAACTCCAGCAGTTTACCGGCAGCCGGGTCGGACTGCCGGATTCGACTATCCGGGAAGGCAGGTTGAAGATCGACTCGCTGACCTCGGTTACCCTGGAGGATGCCCGGGGCTGTCCACGTTACATGGCCCGGGTGATCGACTCTGTCAAAGTCGGTCCTTCGCCCGGCTGGCTTGTCGAACGTCTGGAAGCTGTGGGGCAGCGCAGCATTAACAACGTGGTTGATGTAACCAATTTCATCCTCTTTGAACTGGGCCAGCCCCTGCACGCTTTCGACATGGATCGACTCCGGGAGAACCGGATTGTAGTGCGCAAAGCCGGAACCGGCGAGAGAATGCTCACCCTCGATGGGGAGGAACGCGCGCTGGAGCCGACAATGACAATTATCGCCGATGCCGCACAGCCGGTGGCCGTGGCCGGGATAATGGGCGGCGAGTTGAGCGGTGTGGATGAGCAAACCGGCCGGGTGCTTCTGGAATGCGCCTATTTCGACCCGGTAACCACCCGGCGAACCAGCCGGGCTCTGGGCCTTTTTTCCGATTCCTCCCAGCGCTTCGAGCGGGGCACGGACTATGGTTTGATGCCCTATGCCCTGGATCGGGCCGCACGGTTGATAGCCGGGGTATCGGGCGGTGAGGCGGCGGCCGGGGTGATCGATGTCTATCCTGCGCCGATCGAGCCGCAGAAAGTCGAGCTGCGCGCCGAAAGGGTCCGCCGGGTTCTGGGGATCGGTTTCTCGGCCGCCGAAATCCACAAACGGCTGGAAGGGGTGGATTTCTCTGTCGAGGAAACAACCAAGGGGATTTTTCAGGTCGGGGTTCCCACCTGTCGCCACGATGTCAAAATCGAGGTCGACCTGATCGAGGAAGTGATCCGTCTTCACGGTTACGACACGATCCCG
>CAZSTM010000733.1:0-1662 GCA_964609635.1 uncultured Gemmatimonadales bacterium | reverse complement strand
GTACAACGCTACCGGAGCGCGGATTACCCGGATGCCCATGACCCCGGATGTGGTGCTGGCAGCCCTAGCGAATAAAGGAGGCGCCCGATGAAAGCCTTTACCTATTACAATGCTAAAAATGTCCAGGATGCGGTAGCGGCACTGGGCGACTCCGGCAGGGACAACCGACCCCTGGCAGGCGGCACAGACCTGCTCGGCGAGATCAAGAACCGTTATGTATCTCCCGACCGCCTGGTAAACCTTAAATACATCAAGGGCCTGGACCGGATAAGATACAGCGGCAGGGATGGACTTACTCTGGGCGCCCTGACAACCCTGACCGAGATCGCCCAAAACAAGAGGATCCGTTCGGTGTACCCGGCCCTGGCCGAGGCGGCGGAATCGGTGGGCTCGCCGCAGCTTCGCAACATGGGCACTATCGGCGGCAATCTCTGCCAGCGGCCGCGCTGCTGGTACTACCGCAGTAAAGAATTAACCTGCTTGAAGAAGGGCGGAAACGAGTGCTATGCGGTCTCCGGCCGGAACAAATACCACTGCATTATCGACGGCGGTCCCTGCTTTATCGTTCATCCTTCGGATATAGCGCCGGCGCTCATGGCCTATGGAGCCGGAGTAACTGTAGCCTCCGCAAAGGGAGAGCGGAAAGTGGGACTGGATGATTTTTACATCCTGCCGGTCAATGATACCGTCAGGGAGACTATCCTCGAGCCGGGAGAGATTGTCACCGAGATCACCGTGCCGGCGCCGTCCGGGAACCTGAAAAGCTGTTACCTCAAGTTCAAGGAACGTCAGAGCCGGGACTTCGCCCTGGTCGGCGCGGCTGCGGCGCTGGAAATGGAAGGCGGTCTCTGCCGCAAGGCTTCGATTGTGCTCTCGGGAGTCTCCCCGGTGCCCCACCGTTCGGTCGCTGCCGAGAAGGCGCTCGGCGGCAGCAGTCTCAATCAGGCGGTGGTGGAAAAAGCGGCGGAGGCGGCGGTTGCCGGAGCCGAACCCCTGGATGAGAACGGCTACAAGGTCCAGTTGGCTAAGACAATTCTCAAGCGTGCAGTGCTGCGGGCTGCAGGAATCGAACTCTAGCGCACCAGTCTGGCTAAGGAGTTGAAAAAAATGGCGGATTCAACCCTGTCTTTTCTGAAAAAAGTATGCAAGTATCACCGATCCAAGCAGTATTATCTGGCAAACAATGCGGGCGAGGCCTACCTGCCGGTAGATTCAGTCGAGCAGGACTGCTGGTGCCTGCAGACCCAGGGACCGGTCGGGCCGGATGACAAGTTTGTCTCCGCGCGGGAATGCAGTCCCGACCGGCAGTGTTTCAAGTCGCAAATTTCCTGAATTGCAGGCCATGCTCGAACTGCTCGAAAGTTTGCTCCTTTTGCTTGGAAAAGGAGAAAAGGCTTCGCTTTCCACGGTGATCAGCCGCGAGGGCTCGGTGCCGGCTCCTGCCGGCTCCAGGCTGCTGGTTTCAGCGAAAGGGACCGTGTGGGGGACCGTGGGGGGAGGGCCGCTGGAAGCGCAAGTTTTGCGGGCCGCCGGGAGAGCCTTGCAGGATCGGCAGCCCTCAATCACCAACCACGAGTTCAAGGCGGCCGAGGCTGCTGCTGAGGGGATGATCTGCGGCGGCAGAATCTCACTGTTCACCGAGGTGATTTTCCCGACCCCGGA
>CAZSTM010000732.1:0-1666 GCA_964609635.1 uncultured Gemmatimonadales bacterium | reverse complement strand
GACCTGTCGTAGGTGGCTTCCATGCTCGCGCCGATCGAGGCGGCCGAGACACTTTCGGGCACTATCGCCAGCCGCAGGGAGAAACCCTCGTGGGCCACGCAGAGAGTGTCTGCCTGTTCGTTGCCGGCCAGCAGGGCATCCAGCGGCAGGCTGCTCCAGGTTCCGTCAGACCTTTTGACCGCGAAAGTGGCCAGTTCGGGCTGGCCCTTGGAGTTACCTCCGCCGATTATGTGGCGGCAGTGTGAATGCCATAGGCTGATCGGGGTGATGCGGTCGAGAAAAAACTGGTTCAAGGGCGACGGCGGGCTGACCAGTGCGCTGATCGAATAGACCCAGGGTCCTTGTTTTTTCACCACCGCCGGCCGGTCGAGCGTGTGACGGTAGGAATGGGCCTGCTGGGGGATAGGCGCCTCCGGCCCTTCGGTATGGTAGTGCAAGTCCTGGGCGATCCGTGCCAGGGCGTTAAGGCTCATGGCGGCCAGGGGATTGTCTTCCTCTCCCAGGGAGGCCAGCAGCTTGAAGCGTGCAAAACGTCTGCCTTCCGGAAAATGGCAGAAGGTGAAAAGGCCCCACGAAGCTCCGGCACGAAAATGGTTACGGTTTCTCTGGTCCACGGTATAGATGTCCACACCGTCCGGGGTGCACCAGTACATGTGGAAATCGGTGTTGGCGCGCATGGCGGCCCAGGCCGCCGGGTCGGAGGCGTAGTGCCAGTGCAGGGCCGCCACCGAGCTGTTGAGATAATCGTAGCTCATGGTCGGCCCGTCGTGTTCCGCCCAGTAGCCGCCGGGCCGGATTTGACGGACAAAGCGCCGGAGAGGAACGCTGGTAAGGCTTACCCACTCGGGCTTCTCCAGAACCATTCCCATCCGCAGGATGGTGGTTGCCCAGAGGCCGTAATGGTTGGGCGAAGTACCCAGAAAAGGAGCTGTGAGACGCGCTCTGTCGGCCTTGGAAACCAGTTGGCCCGCCAGGGCGTCTCCTGCTCGTAACAGCGCCGCCCGCCAATGTTCGCGGCGCCCGGGGTCCAGGTGATCCTCCAGCAGCCCCAGGGCCTCTGTCCAGCAGTAAAGGGTGCGATGTGCATCCAGGGGGTTGGTGGGCCGCCCGTTGACCAGCGGCTTTGCTCTGCCGTCTTCATCGATACAGCCGGCCAGATAATCGCCCGCCTTGACAGCCATCTCGAGAACTTTTTTGTCACGGTATAGAGAATTAGCCGGGTGGTCGCTCACATAGAGCAGGGCCGGGGCATAGATGAACTGCATCCCGGTTACGCGCCAACCGGATTCATTGCTGCCTGGAGCCGGCATCCTGTGCCGGAAGCGGCCGTCCGCGGCCTGCAGCGGAGCTTCCAATTCGACAGCCCGGGCCAGCACCTCATAGTAAAGCTCAGGCAGGCGATCGGACTTCCAGTGGGGGTGGTTCTCGAGGGTTGCTGCGGCCAGGCTGGAGGTGGCAACAGCCGCTGCAATCAGGGCGGTAGAAAATGATTTCATGATCCTTGCTTTCCAGCTATGATTTTAAGGAATTGCCGATCCTCACTGCGTTTGATTTATGGTAAAGCGCAAGTGAGTGGAATCTTCCGTGCCGCTCAGCGGCACGCTCAATACTCCCACGGCCGTGGAGAGATTCTCCGGCACCCGCACCGGGCCATAGGGAGAATAGG
>CAZSTM010000731.1:0-1668 GCA_964609635.1 uncultured Gemmatimonadales bacterium | reverse complement strand
GGGCGGTCGCCGCCAGGGTCTCGACATTGTTGATCAAGGTGGGCTGATTCAGGTATCCGCTCTGTACCGGGAAAGGCGGCCGGTCCCTGGGTTCGCCGCGCTTGCCCTCTGTCGAGTTGATCAGCGCCGATTCCTCGCCGCATATATAAGCACCTGCGCCGGGTTGAATGCGGATGTCGAAATCGAAACCCTCTTTTCCGGCCACCTTCTTGCCCAGCAGTCCGTCGGCGCGACGTTTCTCGAGCACATCCTCGAGAAAATCCACCAGGTAATGGTATTCCTGCCTCAGGTATAGGATGCCCTTGTGGGAACCGATGGCGCAGCCGGCCACGGTCATGCCCTCGAACACCAGATCGGGGTTTTCGGTCAGCAGCACACGGTCTTTAAAAGTACCCGGCTCGCCCTCATCTGCATTGCAGAAAACATAATGCCGCTCGCCGGCCGCCCGGCGGCAGAAATCCCATTTCATCCCGGTAGGAAATCCCGCGCCTCCACGGCCGCGAATCCTGCTCAGTTTGACCTCTTCGATGATCTCATCGGCTGACATGCTCACCGCTTTGCGCACCGCCGCCCCGCGCTCGCTTTCCCCGAAAAGTACCGGCCCTTTTTTTACCAGATTGTTTCGGACCATGGACTTAACCAGCGGGTGGGCGTTGTTCCCATCGCCGTAACCGAACTCATCGACCAGTTGCTGCGGTGTTTTGCCGTTTCTTAAGCCCTCTATGATTTTCCCGGCTTTTTCCGGGGTGAGTTTCGTAAAGGGTACATCAGCGATCAATGCAGCCGGTTCCTGGTCGTTCAAGCCGATACAGGAGGTTTCAGCAAGCGAGATCAGCCCATCGGTAGTTGTTTGTCCGAAAACGATCCCGGCGGCATTTTCGAATGCCCGGGCTGTCTCTTCAAAGCCCATCATCTCGGAAACCGCGCTGTTGTTGAGATAGATCGGATAGGTTCCGGTCTTGTCTGTAGTCAGAAAATGGTAGAAAGAAACCACACCCTCGACTTCAATCCGCTCAATTTTGAGCGCATCGGCGATTATGTCGATCAATTGATCCGACACCTGCCCGTAAGAAGCCTGGACCTTGCGCACGATATTTACCAGGCGGGTCCGCTTGTTTCCCTCGGTAGCGGCTATGGCCTTTATTTCCTGGGTGAGGGATTTTATATCCACATCTTGCATTAAACCCTCCAAACCTTAGCTGTAAATATAACTGTTGCAAAATCCGCAAGCAGTCGAAACAGCATGAGTGCGATTTCAAAATACTAGGTTTTTCTCATTAACACCCGTTTTTTCTCGACTCCCTGACTTGCAATCCAATTAAGTACCATAGATGCCGTTCGGGAATTTTTACATAACTTGTGTATTAGTAAAGTGTTACTTGCTTTAAACAGCCCAAGGTATTAATCGAATGAGCGATACAGCACAGAGTGACGTTTAGCGTACATAGAGTTTCGTAATAAGCTGAAGGCGTGTTTTTCCCGGCTTTGTAGTTGTGAGGTTAACCTCGAGCAGTGGAGAGATCCCGAGTTCGGTGCAGGGAGCAACCTGAACACGCAAGAAAAACTGCTAGATTCTTCAGACTTTAGAATGAATATAAAAAGAAATCAATAAAGAACATGTCGCAAGCAAGATATGGGGTAATTGCAGTGTCAGCCAGGAAATAAAGA
>CAZSTM010000730.1:0-1671 GCA_964609635.1 uncultured Gemmatimonadales bacterium | reverse complement strand
GTTTTTCCGCCGATGGTGATCCAGATGATCAATGTCGGCGAGCAGACCGGCGGGCTGGACAACATGTTGATCAAGATAGCCGATTTTTACGAGGAGGAAGTCGATACCGCTGTAGACGCCCTGACCGCGGCGCTCGAACCGATCATGATCGTTTTCCTGGGGATAGTTGTCGGCGGCATGGTGGTCTCGATGTACCTGCCGATTTTCGATATGATCAGCACCGTACATTGAGCCGGTCGGGTTAGCCTGGGGGATGAAAATGCCGGGACTTTCAGCCATTCGTAAAGCCAGGTGGGACCCCCTGCAGTTATCATCCATCCAGTTGATCAAATGGTGGATGCTCTTGCGGACCAGTCTGGTCTCGACCACCATGATGGTGGTCGGTTTTATGGGAGCACTCGAGAATTCCACCCCCGGAATTGTCATCCCCTTGACCGTTACCCTGGTAGCCGGGCTCGTCTCCTTCCTCTTTTACCGGGCGGTCAAGACAGGCAACCCCCCAGAGCTTCATTATTACCTTCAGTACTTTTTCGACATCCTGCTGATCACTCTGCTCACCGTGGTCTCCCTGGCCGCCGATGTGAATTTCACCCCCCTGTATATCTTGTCGATCACAATGGCAGGCATCCTTTCTGTGGGCCCGGGAGCCTATTCCACCGCCACTCTGGCCTCCCTTTTCTACCTGCCGGTGGGTTTAGGGGTTCTGAGCCTGGATTTCACGGGCGACCGGATGCTGGTGCTCAACTATATCACCGGAGACAGGATGATTCTGGTAAATGTCGGCCTGCAGGTGTTTCTTTTCTACTGCCTGGCATTGACCACCAGTTACCTGAGCCTTCGCCTGCGCCGCACCGGATGGGAACTGGAGGATACCCGTAAGGTGCTGAAACAGTACCGCCTGGATACCAATGAAATCCTGAAAAATATCCCCAGCGCCCTGCTGTCCTGTAACTCCGAGGGAGTAATTGTCTATGCCAACCCTGCGGCGGTGAAAATACTGGGTTTCGGCCTGGAGGGGCTGCTTAACCGTTCGGCTCAGGAACTTTTCCGGGAGGTCTGTCCGGAGATCGGCCGGATAATTAAACTGGCTCTCACTTCGCGGGTTCTCGCCAGAAGGCAGCTGGTGGAGTTTATCAGGAGCGAGCAAAAGCTGCCGCTGGTGGTCAGTTCCTCGCTGCTGTTCGAAGAGGGGAGCGCAATTAGCGGTGTCTCGCTTATTTTCGAGGATGTTACCCATGAGGTCAAGGCGCGGGAGCTCGCACTTCGCAGCGGCAAGCTCGAGGCGGTGGCCGAACTCTCGGCCGGCCTGGCGCACGAAATAAAGAACCCTCTTTCTTCGATCCGCAGCGCAGTGGAACTTTTAGGCGAAGCCGCCGAGGAATCGGAGAGCAAAGACCCCCGGCGCTCACGGCTGATGAACTGTATTATCACCGAAAGCGACCGGTTGAGCAAACTGCTGAGACAGTTTCTACAGTTTTCCTCCAGCAGTTTCGGGCCTACCGAAGAAGTGGAACTTGGCCCCCTGCTGGAACAGATTCTCGAAACTGCGAACAACCACCCGGACTGGCGCGAGGATATCAGAGTGGAAGTTTCGCCGGAAGTGGCCAAGATGCGAGTGATGGGTCATCGGGATGCGCTGTCCCAGGTTTTTTTCAACCTGATAATCAATTC
>CAZSTM010000729.1:0-1676 GCA_964609635.1 uncultured Gemmatimonadales bacterium | reverse complement strand
AAGAAAATAATATCCGGAGCCGTGGACAGAACACTGGTAGGATAAAAACGCTCTAGGTCCTCGGTTTTCTCCGGCCAGCCGAGGGTTGAAAACGGCCAGAGCTGGCTGGAAAACCAGGTGTCCAGAACATCCTCATCCTGACGCAGGTGGGTATCGTCGCAGTTGGTACAGCGCTCGGGAGTTTCTTCGACCACGATCAGCTCACCGCACTGGTCACAGTACCAGACAGGTATCCGGTGACCGTACCATATCTGGCGACTGATACACCAGTCGCGGATATTTTCCAGCCAACTGAAATAAATCGAGGTCCAGCGCCCGGGATGGAAGCGGATCCTTCCCTTCTTGACCGCCTCGATGGCCGGAGCGGCCAGCGCTTTCATGCTTACGAACCACTGGGTCGAAAGATAGGGCTCCACCATGGTTTCGCAGCGGTAGCAATGGCCCACCGAGTGATCATGGTCCTCCACCTTCTCCAGCAGACCCAGTGCCTGGAGGTCGGCCACCACCTGTTTTCGACATTCGAAACGGTCCAGCCCCCGGTATTTGCCGGCCTGCTCGTTCATCACCCCGTCCGGGCCCATCACATTGACCCTGGGCAGGTCGTGACGGTTGCCGATTTCGAAATCGTTGGGATCGTGCGCCGGGGTCACCTTGACCAGACCGGTGCCGAAATCCGGGTCAACGTGGCTGTCGGCTATTATCGGGATCAGCCGTCCCACCAGCGGCAGCTCGAGACGCTTGCCCACCAGGCGAGAATTACGATCATCCGCAGGGTTCACCGCTACAGCGGTATCCCCGAGCATGGTCTCCGGTCTGGTGGTTGCCACGGTGATATGGCCCTTCTGCCGTTCGAACGGGTAATGTATGTGGTAGAGCTTGCCCGCTGTGGGCCGGTGGTCGGTCTCCTCATCGGAAAGAGCCGTCTGGCAGCGGGGGCACCAGTTGATAATGTAGTTCCCCCGGTAGATCAGCCCCTTATGGTAGAGCCGGACAAAAACTCGGGTCACGGCGGCCGAGAGCCGCTCATCCATGGTAAAGCGGTAGCGGCTCCAGTCGCAGGCGCAGCCTATTCTCTTAAGCTGGTTGACAATGGTGCGCTCCCGGTCGTCTTTCCAGGCACAAACCTCGACGAGCAAGGCTTCTCTGCCCAGTTGGTGACGGTCTTTTCCCTCCCGGGCCAGTTTTTTCTCCACCACGTTCTGGGTGGCGATCGCCGCATGATCCACACCGGGAACCCAGAGAGTCTCAAAACCCCTCATGTGCATGCTGCGGATCAGGATGTCCTGAATGGTATTGTTCAGGGCGTGCCCCATGTGCAGCACACCGGTAACATTGGGAGGCGGGATAACTATGGTGTAGGGCGTTTTGTCGCTTCCTGCATCCGCTTTGAAAAAATCCCCGGACTCCCAGAAATCGTACCACTTTTTCTCAATCTTCGAGGGGTCGTACTTCTTTTCCATCTGATCGGGCAACATTCCCCCTTTGACTCTTTATCTTTTTTGATCGCTGTACATCTGTCAGACAAGCCACAAAATTAACGAGTTATAAAGCTCAGGTCAATTTTTTTGCTCGATCGGCCAGGCCCGAGGCAAATATGACTGAATATCACCGGCTGAATTAGAGCCCGGATTATTCATAAACAAGGCGATTATCTCTAAAAAGAGTGTCTTACACTC
>CAZSTM010000728.1:0-1680 GCA_964609635.1 uncultured Gemmatimonadales bacterium | reverse complement strand
CGAAAGCCTCAGGGGCGAATCTCCGGAAGCTATCAAGCTTCCTCGGCCGGCATATACCGGCGAGGTATCGCTCGAGAAGGCCCTGCTCAACAGGAGGTCGGTCAGGGATTATAAGGACGAGCCGCTGAGTCTGGAGGAGGTCTCCCAGCTACTCTGGGCCGCCCAGGGAGTTACGGACCCCAGAGGCTTACGCACCGCGCCTTCCGCCGGGGCCCTCTATCCCCTGGAGGTTTACCTGGTTGCCGGGAAGGTAAGCGGGCTGCCGGCAGGGGTTTACAAATACCTGCCCCAGGGGCATGCCCTGGTAAAAGTTGCAGATGGGGATAAACGGGCCGAGTTGAGCGAGGCCGGCCTGGGCCAGGCCTCGATTACCAAAGGAGCGGCGGTTATGGTGCTGTGCGCGGTTTACGAGCGGACTGCCAAAAAGTACGGGGACAGGGCCGAGAGGTATGCACATTTCGAGGTGGGCTGCGCCTCTCAAAACATCTACCTGCAGGCGGTTTCCCTGAACCTGGGAACGGTGTTCATCGGGGCGTTCCATGATGATAAAGTAAAAGAAGTCCTCAATATGGCGGATGATGAACGAGCCCTGTGCGTGATGCCGGTGGGGAGAAAGTAAGCTGCATTTTGAGCGGTCCAGGCCTTCCGGGACCTCTTACCGGAGTAGTGTCCCGGAAGTTTGTTAACATATTTTTTCTTTCCGGCAAGGCCGGTAAACACACAGCCTGGATTATTCACAAAAATTATTTTTTCCATATGTCATTGAATCACGGATGGCACAGATAAAAGATTTGATTTCACGGATGCCCATATCCCTGGCCCAATGTAGGGGCACAGGGCAGGGCTCGTCAGCGAATGCGCCACGAGTGGTGAAGTGGCCGTGCCCGTAACAACACAGGGTTTGAATTTTAGAAGCAACTCGGGAAAACCGAACACAATATTTACGAATAATCCAGGTTAGCAGATTGAGCTTGAAAAGCACCTCCGGTACATATTGCAGGGGCAGACCCAGGTGTCTGCCCTTCGGGCGCACACGCCGGGCCGGGCTCCACGGCTGCTATTATCTTTCAGCCATCATATCGCTCAAGGCGGTTATCAGGGACCTTCCGATCATTTTCATGTCCTGTTCGGTTCTGCGGTACCAGGAAAAGCTCAAGGAAACCCCGCCGGAGTCAAAGGTCCTGATCAGCCACTGCCAGAGATGATTTTCCGCGGTATTGCGCTCCCGGACAAAGGTTACATCCCAGACATAGTCCTGGAAACTCTTATGGGGCATCCGCGCCAGCAGACCGTCCGCCACCCACCGGTGAGTGCACCACATCCCGTCATCGCCCTTGTGCGGCCAGGAGTGAACATCTACCCACAGGGCCGGCCGAACCTTTTCGACCATTTTTAAAAGGGTGAGAATCGCGGGATCATCGGTATCCGAGCCGTAACTCATGTTGACACCGTTCGGCCTTGTCCTCTGGTTCGCTCCCAGTGCCACCCCGTCCGGATTGATCATCGGCATTAAATAGATGACATTTTTCTTAAGAATCTCTGCTGCCGCCGGAGCCTCGCTTTGCAGATACCGGATAATTTCCTGGGTGATATACGATCCGCTGGTTTCGTAGGGATGGTTGCGGGCGGTGAGCAGGATGGTCTTTTTCTTTTGGTCAGGGACATCGGGATCGGTAATTC
>CAZSTM010000727.1:270-1682 GCA_964609635.1 uncultured Gemmatimonadales bacterium | reverse complement strand
AGCCAGAAAATTCAATCCCGGGCTGTCCTGGCAGGCATCCTGCTGCTGATTATGGGGATTTTGTCCGGTCAGGAAATTTTACTGCGCGTAACCGCCAATATCGCCATGATCGGAATAGCCACCAGCCTGGTCTGGAGCGCCGTGGCGTACTACCGGAGACAACCTTTCTGGTACGGTTTGTTGATCTTCATCCTGGTCATAGTCAGCCGCTTCCTGGAATGGGAGACCTACCTGATAATCAAGTCGCTGGTTTTTATCTGCTGCGGCGCACTGCTGGTCTGGGGCGGGGCCAGGTTCGAAAAACACCTCAAGAGAAAGTCTGCCGTGAATGAAAATAACCAGTAAAACAGTCTGGTTCGCCCTGGCGGTGCTGATCCAGCTAGTCCTGCTGTCGAGAATACCCGCAGGGCAGATCGAAGCCCTGCAGAGCGGCAGGACAATCCGGCTCAAGGCCTACGCCGTGGACAGGGACAATATCTGGAGCGGGGCTTATCTTAAGCTGAAATATGATATCTCCCGGCCCGAACCATCCACGGCTTTGGATAAGCTCAGGCGCGGCACTGATGTTTATGTGCTGCTTCGGCGGGAGAATGGTGAAATCTGGGTCGCCGAGGACGTGGTGCAGAAAAAACCTGAACAGCCAGGGGAAGACCGGGTTTTTCTAAAGGGGAAGATCCAGGAAGACGGTACCCGGATGCATACTAGGCTGCGCAGGCAGCCGGACGGTACCTGGCGGGCCGGCAGCGTGGTGGCTGGAGAACCGGAGCCTTCTCAGCTCGAAAGTGAGAATATTATCGTGGCCAGGGCCTGGCTGCAATACAAATCAGTGGCCTACGGCCTGGAAAACTACTTTGTGCCGGAAGACCGGCGGGAGATAATCGGGAGGATCTTAAAGAACACCTGCAGGAAGTTATAGCCGAGGTCAGTGTGGACGGCAGAGGCAATGCTGCCCTTAAAAGCTTAAGCATTCAGGACCGGGTTTACGATTTTTAACCTTTTTTCTTGGGCGTGGCGCGGGTGGCCCCGGTGCTGATCCCGCCGTCCACTAAGATCGTCTGGCCGGTGACATATTCGCTGGCATCGGAGGCCAGGAAGACAACCGCGCCGTCCAAGTCTGTCGGTATTCCGGGTCTTTTGAGCGGAATTCTATCGCAGAGATATTCTACCCACTCCTTATCCTCGTAGAGCACCGCGCTCTGGGCTGTTCTGAACCAGCCCGGAGCCAGGCAGTTGACCGTGATCCCGTGTACGCCCCATTCATCGGCCAGGCTCATGGTAAGCTGTTTCACCCCGCCCCGGCTGGCGCAGTAAGGCGCTATCCCCCCATAGCCGAAAACGCTGGTAACCGAGCCGATATTGATAATGCGGCCTTTTTTGGGGGGAATCATTTTTTTGGCCGTCACCGTCCGGGT
>CAZSTM010000727.1:0-260 GCA_964609635.1 uncultured Gemmatimonadales bacterium | reverse complement strand
AATTTGTATCGAGCACAAGGTTCCAGTCCTCCCAGGACAACTCGACCGAGGGTTTCCTGACATTACAGCCGGCGTTGTTGACCAGGATGTCGATCTTACCGTAATGTTCGAAAGCATCTTCCACCATTTTGACAATACTTTTTTCCTCACGCACATCCAGTTCCAAGGGAAGGGCCTTTCGCCCTGTTGCTTCGATCTCTTCCTTGAAAGATACGAGCGAACCGAGCTTGCGGCTGGTGATCACCAAATCCGCGCCTGCG
>CAZSTM010000726.1:0-1682 GCA_964609635.1 uncultured Gemmatimonadales bacterium | reverse complement strand
GGCTTTGCTGCTGTCCTTGCCACGACCCCAGGATGTGCTCAAGGCCGCGGGACGAAGCACGTCAAAAGGCTTGGGCTTAAGAAGAACGCTGGTAGTGGCGCAATTCACCGCTTCTATTGTCCTGGTGGTCTGCAGCATTTTTATTGGCAAGCAACTCCACTGGATCAACAGCAAAGACCTGGGATTCAAAAAAGACAATACCCTGAATCTCAACGTCCCGGCAACTGTCTGGACCAAACGCGAGGCGGTGCGGCAGGAATTGCTCGCCTGCCCCGCGATCCTGGATGTTTCCTACGCCGGTCCGGGTGGCATAGGTCAAGGGATGCGGGGGACTACTTTCCATTTCGAGGGGGAAAACCCGAATCAGAAGTACATGACAAACTGCATTGCCGTGGACTACAACTTTGTGCGTTTCTATGGCCTGAGCCTGGTAGAGGGCCGGGATTTCTCGGAGGAGATGAGCTCAGACACGAGCGGAGCTTTTATTATAAACGAGAAACTGATGAAATCTCTGGGGTGGAATGGCGCAGTGGGCCGGAAGCTCTGGCTGGACGAGGATAAAGGTTCGGGGCAGGTGCTGGGTGACAGGCAGCAGGCCGGGGTTGTAATCGGAGTGGTCCGGGATTTCAATTTCAGGTCTTTGTATGAGGCCATGGAACCTCTAACCGTGTACGTCAAACCCTCGAATTACTGCCAAATGGCGGTAAGGATCCGGCCCGAGAAACAGTCTGAGACCATAAAGTTTCTGGAAGAAAAATGGAACCGGTACGACCCTTCGAGTTTCTTCGGGTATAGTTTCCTGGATGAGGATATTGCCAGTCAATACCAGTCGGAACGGCGGTCTGAAATCCTTGTAATTTCATTCTCGCTACTAGCCATTCTGATCGCCTGCCTGGGCCTGCTGGGGCTGATTTCCTACGCCGCGGAGCGCCGCACCAAGGAGATAGGCATCCGTAAAGTTCTGGGAGCCTCAATAGCCGACATAGTCCTGCTGGTATCCCGGGAGTTCCTGGTGTTGCTTGGATTGGCGATCCTGATGGCCTGGCCGGTGGCCTGGTACTTTGTGAACCGCTGGCTGCAGAATTTCGCCTACCGGATTGAACTGGACTGGTACACGTTCGTGCTGGCTGGAGTTATAGCCATGACGGTCGCGGCCTTGACTGTGAGCTACCATGCAATCAAGGCGGCCACAGCCAACCCGGTGGACTCTTTGCGCTATGAATAAATTTTAAGATCTAGGACGGATATAATGTTCGGCAATTACCTGAAAATCGCGGTCCGCAACCTGCTGCGGCACAAAGTATTTACAGCAATCAACATCGCCGGCCTGGCCGTGGGCCTGGCCGCCTGCATTGTAATCCTGCTGTGGATCAGGTTCCAACTCTCGTTCGACGATTTCCACGCCAACGCGGACCGGATTTACCTGCTCTACGGCAGACAGAAGGTCAGCGGGACGAGCACGTTCGACAACGCCTCGACCTTGGGGCCACTTGCCCAGGCGCTGAAAGATGAGTACCCCGAGGTGGCCGGCTACACCCGCATGCTGCGGGACAGAGGATTCGCCACGCGATACTCCGACAAGCCGGTATATTTTGACATAGTTTATTACACCGACCCCTCGTTCTTCAAACTTTTCAGTTTCAGGCTTCTCAAGGGCGACCCGGAGTCGGCTCTCGCCGAGC
>CAZSTM010000725.1:0-1683 GCA_964609635.1 uncultured Gemmatimonadales bacterium | reverse complement strand
GCTGCTGGTGGGGCAGGAACCAGAGCAGGTGCCGCACTGCTGGCACTGCTTAATGCGCTCCCCATCGGGAATGGCATAAATATCCTTTAAAAAAGTCTGTTTCAGCTGGGCGGCTTCCACAGCTTCCATTGGACCTCCCGGTAGTAAACGAATTCAGGATTAAAAGGAATGGATCTTTTTCGATTTTACCATAAGCATTAATAATGCCGAACAGAGAATAATCTGCCAAACTTTCGGCTAATTACTTGATATATAATTAGATGTGTAAGTAAAAAAGGCGGGCAGAGGTGGGGTGAATCCAGCCTGGAGTGACGGATTTCCGCGCAAAGCCACGGAAATCCGTGAGTGGCCGGGCTGTTCAGTCGAGGCCGTGCTTGCGGAGTTTGTCCCGGAAGGTGGAAGGTTTCATGCCCAGTTTGTCGGCGGCCAAGGTCTTATTGCCTTGTGTCTCTTCGAGGGCGCGCCACAGCAGTTCCCGCTCAGTGCGATTCATGGCGGATTTGAAACTGCCGGGTGAGCCGTCTAAAAGGGAAGTGAGCTCGGTGTCGAATTTGAAACTCGCAGTGGAAATTTCTCCTCGGCCGGTAATGTAGGCTTGCTCCAGCTTGTGGTAGAGCTCACGCACGTTACCCGGCCAACAGTAAGACTTAAGCAGGGAAGTGATCTCATCGGACAGTGTTACTTGCCGGTTTTCTGCAATCCGGGATAGCAGATGATTAGCCAGCAGCGGGATGTCCTCTAGGTGTTCTCTCAACGGGGGGAGGTGAATTTCCAGCACCTTGAGGCGATAGAAAAGGTCCTCGCGAAAGGAGCCCCCGGCGATCTTTTGTGCCAGGTCCACTTTTGTCGAGGCGATGATCCGCACATCGCAGTGGATCGAGTTGGTGGAGCCGACGGGTTCGAAGACTTTCTCCTCGATTACTCTCAGCAGCTTGACCTGCTCTTTAAGAGGGATATCATCCACATCGTCCAGGTAGAAGGTACCGTGACAGGCCAGTTCGATACGGCCGCGCCTGCACTGATCGGCTCCGGTAAAAGCGCCTTTTTCGTGTCCGAACAGTTCGTTCTCTATCAGGGACTCGGGAAACACCGCGCAGTTGACCTTGACAAAAGGATGTGAATGCCGTTTGCTCAGCTTGTGGATGATCGAGGCCGCCAGGTCCTTGCCGGTTCCTGTCTCTCCGCAGAGCAGAACATTGGCGTCGGATTCGGCGCAGATTTGCACCAGGTATTTGAGGTGGCGAATAACAGGACTTTGGCCGATGATGAACTTTTTGATCTCCATGTGCTCTTTTGCAGGCAGGCTTTCGCGTGAAGGGTCCTTGCGCGCCATTATCTTTTCGACGCGTTCGAGCAGGGGGACTAACTGGTGGTTGTCGAACGGTTTGGTCACGAAATCCAGTGCGCCTTCTTTGATAGCTTCAACTGCCAGAGGGATAGTACCGAAGGCGGTCATGATAATCACCTCGGTCGATGGAGCTATTTTCTGCTTGATGGTGCGCATCAGCTCCAGACCGTCGGTACCCGGTAATCTCAGGTCGGTGATCACCACATCGACCCTGTCCCTTTCAAGTACATCCATTGCCAGGTAAGCGTCGGGCACTGCCTGTACCGAATGACCGACCTTGATCAGGTCTTCCAGCAGAGTCAGCCTTTTGGACTCCTCATCTTCTACAACCAGTA
>CAZSTM010000724.1:0-1692 GCA_964609635.1 uncultured Gemmatimonadales bacterium | reverse complement strand
ACATGCTCCCGGACCCGTCCATGATGAAAACCAGGTTGCCGGCCCGGGATTCCGCCCGGACATTAACAGGCGAGACAGCCATACCGGTCATGGCTACCATAAGAATAAGCACCACGGATAACCAGTAACCAAGGCAGGGACAGCAGCCGGCGGTTCCAGAAGCATGTTTTTTCAACACTCTATCAGACATGGATATTCTCCAATGTGCCCAGGTACCTTTCTTTTATCTTTTATTCTGTCTCCTGACTCCTGTCTCCTGCATTATGCCTTTCCCTTTGTGCCTTTGTGCCTTTGTGCCTTTGTGCCTCTCTTTTATCTTTTATTCTGACTTCTGACTCCTGCATTATGCCTTCCCCTTGTCGAACTCTCTCACTGTTTCCAGGTAGGAAAGCGGAAGGCCGATATCGAAGCGCTCACCGTCGATCAAAGCCCCGAGGAAACCTTTTTCCGCCCGAAGACTTTCCAGGGCTCCGGTCAGCTCGAACTCGCCTTTCCGGCGCAGGTTTTCCCTTATCTGTTCAGCGAGGATATCCAGGACTCCTGGTGCGATAACGTAGAGGCCGAAAATGGTCAGGTATTCCTCTTCGCCCAGGCCGTCGACCCGCAACCTTTCCCGGGCGTACTGGACCGAGGGTTTTTCCGCGAACTCGGTTATGGTGAGCAGGCCCTCCTCCCTGTTGTCCCAGAGTCCCCCCACCGTGCCGAAACGGCCGATCATCGACTCATGGGCCACCCTCAGTCCGACCACGGATGTCTGGTACTTTTCATAAACATCGAGCAGTTGCCTGGCGCAGGGCACGGATGAATTGGAGCGGTAAAGGTGGTCGCCGAGCATCAGCAGAAACGGCTCATCCTCCAGCCACTTGCGGGCAACGAACACGGCATGGCCAAGGCCCTCCTGATGCTCCTGGGCGATAATCGTGGTTTTTGAGCCCATGGCCAGAAGCTTGTTCTGGTAGTCCCTGCCCTCCCGGCTGAGTTTGTTGTAATGCTTGAGTTCGAGGGGGGCGTTGAAGAAGCTCTCGAACAACTCGACATCCTCTTTCTGCACCACCACACAAACCCGGGTGGCCCCGCTTTCAAAGGCTTCTTCCACCAGGTAGAGAATCGCGGGCCGGGCCACGCCATCGGCGCCGATTACCGGAAACAGTTCCTTACGGGTGGCTTTGGTGGCCGGGAACAGCCGGGTCCCGTAGCCGGCGGCCGGAATCAGCGCCTTTCGAGCCTTGCGCGCTGCCGGGATGTCGAGCTTGAGCGCCCTCATTCCCTTGACTTCCGTGAACAGCCGGATGATCTCCTCCTGTTCCTCCGGGCCCCTGGCCACGAACTGGGCGCTGCCGTCCCCCTGCGAGCCGACTCCTTTGCCGCCGTAAATCAAGTCCTGGATTTCGGGGAACGTCAGGGCATCGTGAAGAACCGGCGCGGTCAACTGCTTGGGGCAGGCCGGAGAAAGGTAGCGGTCGAAAAGCTCCTGAGCCCTGGTCATTAAGCCTCCAAGCTCCTTTTCATCGCCTTTGGCCAACAACTCGACCGCCTCTGTTACCACCATCTTGTTCACCTCGCCCAGATAGTGCTGTACGCCCTCGTCCAACTCGTTCTGAGCAAAAGGATAACTGCGATTGAGGCTTGCCAGGATTTCCATGGTATCCTTGGCTGCGCAGAGGTCGACCAGTACCAGGTGAAGGTCCTTGG
>CAZSTM010000723.1:0-1692 GCA_964609635.1 uncultured Gemmatimonadales bacterium | reverse complement strand
ACAGATGAAATGACTGAGATTTTGCGAACCTACGAAAACAGACTATAGGCTATAGCCTGCAGCCTTTTTCCTCATAGCCTGTAGAACATGAATAGATCGGTTAAAAATATTTTCTCCTTCAAATCAAACTTGACATGACA
Organism: uncultured Gemmatimonadales bacterium; assembly: GCA_964609635.1. GTDB lineage: Bacteria > Gemmatimonadota > Glassbacteria > GWA2-58-10 > GWA2-58-10 > JAFGTO01. Next base: position 1,552 of record CAZSTM010000723.1, on the reverse strand, counting down.
CTAGCCTGATTCGGCCTTTGGGCGCTTTTGCAAAATAATCCCGTGGAGGGATTGCCGCAACTTAAACGGCCCGTACCTGTTGGATACCCTGCTGAACAGTTTTATCGAGCTGTTGCAGGGGAAACCGCAAGGTTCTTCAGTTGTGAATGATCCAGGTCAGCGGGACTTGCGAGTGGTTGAATAAATAAGCCCCTCGGTTTTCTCGGCAGGTTCCGGTTCGGTGAACAGGCTTACTATCACCGTGGGTACCAGACCTGCCAGAAAGCCCCACCAGGCGATATAAAGATACGGTTCGGGACAGGTGAAGACAATGTCCTGGATCCAGAACAGGATGGCGCTGGTTGACATCCCCAGGATCAGTCCGGCGACCGCTCCTTTACCATTGGCCCTGCGCCAGAGAATCCCCAGGATAATAATAGCCAGCAAAGGTCCCTGAAAAATACTGTAAATGGTTACAAAATAACCGAATATGCTGGGAACGCGTTCGGTGAGAGGAGCCAGCAGCACGCCGATTATCACAAAGAGCGCCACCAGCCATCTACCGACAATCATATAATGCCTTTCATCCTTATGGGGCGCGATAAATTTCTGATAAACATCCTTGGTCCACAGGGTGGAGGCGCTGTTCAGGTAGGAATCCACACTGGACATCAGCGCCGCCAGAAAGGCGGCGAAAACGATTCCGGTAAGTCCGGGGGGGAGAAGGTCGCCGATGAGAGTCGGATAGATATCATCCCCGTTTTCCAGTCCGGGATGAAGAACCACCCCGGCAAGCCCGGGTCCTACCAGAATAATGGGGATAAAGAGTTTGAGGAAAGCGCCGAAAAGCACGCTCTTTTTGGCTTCGTGTTCGCTGCGGGCGCCCAGGTTTCGCTGCACAATGGCCTGGTTGCCGATCCAGTAAGCCGGAGAAAGCACAAAAGTGAGGCCGAAAAGAACACAGGCCCAGCCGAAGGGGCCCGGGGTATCGGCGGGAGCCAGCAGTTCGAAGTGGTGCTGGTACTCGGTTCCCATCGAGGTGACGCTGTTTACCAGTTCGCTATAACCTCCGGCGGCGAACAGGGCGATTGTCAGGATGATGATACTGCCGACGAATAATATCACGCACTGGATGGCATCGGAGAAAACCACTGCGGAGAGCCCGCCGAAAAATGTGTATATGCCGACCACCAGCGCGGTGAGAAGTATGGAAAAATAGATCGGCCAGCCGCAGAGGATGTTCATGGTCTTGGCCGCGGTGTAGAAGAAAATCCCGAGCTGGAAGAGAAATACCACGCCCCAGATTAAGGCCACCAGCAGACGAACGAACTGGTTGTAGCGTCTCCCCAACAGTTCGGGGATGGTGAAGACTTTTGAACGCCAGAAATAGGGGATAAAAACAAAGGCGGCCACTACCAGCGCCGGAATGCAGCCGATCCAGTCGAAATTAGCCACCGCTATGCCGTAAGTGTAAGCCGCCCCGGCCAGGCCGACCAGCTCCAGGGCGCCTATGTCGGAGACCACCATGGACATCCCGATAGCCCACCAGGGAAGCCTCTTTCCCGCCAGGAAA
>CAZSTM010000722.1:0-1693 GCA_964609635.1 uncultured Gemmatimonadales bacterium | reverse complement strand
CTCCTGCCTTATGTCTCCTGCCTTAAACCCCGCTTGACTTATAGGGGGCATCTGATAAGATTGGTACGTCCTTTCTTCTTCTGATCGAGAACAAATATCGTTTCAATGAACTAATTGTGCGGGAGCAGTCATGGCGCAGGATTCGACAGTCTCCGGGGTGAAGCTTAGACGGGTGCTTTCTTTGAGCGATCTGGTTATTTACGGCATCATTCTTATCCAGCCGGTGGCTCCCATGGCCCTGTTCGGCCTGGCGAACAGGGATTCGGCAGGCCATGCGGTCGCGGCTATTCTCCTGGCCATGATTGCCATAATCTTCACGGCAATCAGCTACGGCCGCATGGCGAACCGCTATCCCGCGGCCGGCTCGGCGTATACCTATGTAGGCAGGGGTCTAAATGCACATCTGGGTTTTATCGCCGGGTTCACCATGTTCATGGACTATATGATAGTTCCCATAATATGCACGATCTATACAAGTATAGCCGCGCACCACATGGTGCCTGTCATCCCGACCCGGGTCTGGTTTGTGGTTTTCGCCGCCGGATTTACCTTCTTGAATCTCGAGGGGATCAAGGCCACCAGCCGGGTGAACTGGTGCCTGATGATCGTGATGAGCGCGGTGGTGTTCTGGTTCATGGCTGCCGCCATACGGTATATCACCATGAAAAACGGTGTCGGCGGACTGTTTACCATCGAGCCTTTCTATCACGAGTCCTCTTTTTCCTGGTCGGTTATCGGCAGGGGAACCGCCCTTGCCGCCCTGACTTATATCGGGTTCGACGGCTTGACCACCCTTTCCGAGGAAGTGGAAAATCCGAGAAGAAACATTCTCCTGGCGGCGGTGATTACCTGCCTGGTAACCGGAATCTGGAGCGGGGCCCAGGTTTATCTGGCGCAGGCCTCGGTGTCCTGGGCCGAGTGGCCCGCCTTCCTGAAAGATATGGCCGCCAGGTTCGGCGCGGAGAACGCCATCGAAAAGGCCATGATCGGGGTGGCCCACGTGGTCGGGGGAGGCATGCTGGAGGTGACCCTGGCGTTTATTCTGCTGGTGGCGCACATCGGCTCCGGGGTAACCGGCCTGACCGGGGCCTCCCGCATCCTCTACGGGATGGGAAGGGACAGGATACTTCCGCGCGGCTTTTTCGGACATTTGAGCGAAAAGCACGCGGTGCCCTCGTACAACATTATGTTTGTCGGGGTGATATCGCTGGTGGGAGCGAATGTGCTGACCTATGACAAGTGCGCGCACCTTATCAATTTCGGCGCTTTCCTGGCGTTCATGCTGGTAAATGCCGCCTCGATCCGCGAGTATTTTTTCAAAGCGCGCGACAAGAGCCTGAAGGCTTTCCTGAAAAACTTCCTGCCGCCTGCGGTGGGGCTGGCGGCCTGTTTCGCCATCTGGCAGAACCTGCCGCGGCTGACATTCATTATCGGCGGGTCATGGCTGCTGGTGGGAATCCTCTATCTTGCTATCCGAACCAGGGGATTCCGCGAGAAGCTCGAAGTGCAGGATGTATTTTGAGGATAACGGAAGTAGAGTTCGCAGGGCCGGACAAATTCGATAAAGCCCCGGCCCGGGGAAGGTGAGGGAGAACCTGAAACGGGGTAATTATAAGAATATTTTATTAAAGGGCTATAATCAATAATAACTATATTATGGACTATTCAAGATAAAGATATTAAAAAGTATATT
>CAZSTM010000721.1:0-1702 GCA_964609635.1 uncultured Gemmatimonadales bacterium | reverse complement strand
TATTAGAAAAGAAGGATAATCTAATGTTTATCAGAGCATTATCAATGTTTATAATTGTTTTTTTAGTTTATCTACCCGGCAAACTGTGCGCCGCAGATCTGGAGACACGCCTGGCCGAAAACGCCGTCCGGGCCAACGAGGCGTTCTCCAGGTGCGAGCGTTACCTGGCCGCCTGGCGTGCGAAAATAGACGACCGGAGCGGCCTGCTGCCGCAGAGCCTCTCCCCGGACGGCAATATCTGGACTCCCGAGAACTCGGCCGCCGACAACTTTCCTTTCATGGTGATCTCAGCCCGGTTTACCGGGGCTCCTTTTGAGGCTGAAAACCTGTTCCGGCAGGCCATGCTCGGAGAAAAACTTCTTGCCATCCAGAGCAACAGGCTGCCCACGGCCTATGACCTGGGGACGGGAGAAAAAGTCGAGCGCGAGGTCGATCGCCTTATTTTCGGGGCTTCCGAGTATGCCAAGGACGGCCTGGTGCCCATGCTGGAAATCCTGGGTCCCGGGCCCTGGTCCCTGCGGATGCAGGAGCTGGTGGAGGATATTTTCGCCCTGGCTCCGGTGGAGACTCCCTACGGCCTGCTGCCCTCGAACGATGCCGAGGTCAACGGCGAGATGCTGCAGATCCTCTGCCGGCTGTACTGGATGACCGGCAAGGAAGAATACCTCGAATGGGCCCGGCGCATCGGGGACGCCTATTGCTACGAGGTGATTGTCAAGCATCACGGCCTGCCGGCCCACTACTGGGATTTCGCCGCCCACACCGGGGACGGCAGGTTCAAGGCCCGGGACCACGGCTGCGAGATTGTCTCGGGGCTGAGCCTGCTGTTCGCAGTCGAACGCGAGCTGGGCTCCCGGCGCGCCGATTCCTATTACCACGCCATAAAACTCATGCTCGATCGCATCCAGTACCTGGCCGCGGACAGCTCCTCCGGGCTGCTGTACAACGAGGTGAATGCCGTAACCGGCGAGATCACCGGCTCCAGACCGGGCTTTTCCGACTGCTGGGGCTATAACTACTACGCCTACTATACCTTTTACCTGGCCACCGGCGAGAATAAATACCTGGACTGCGTGCGCCGCGTGCTGGAAAATATCAACCGCTACAAAAACTACCGCTGGGAGCCTCGCAGCGACGGGAGCCAGTCGCAGGACGGCTATGCCGACGCCATCGAGGGCGCCCTGGGCCTGCTCAGCCACCTGAGCGTACCGGGTGCATTCGAGTGGGTGGAGTCGGAAATCCGCCGCCTGTTCGAGTTTCAGCGCGATGACGGCATCCTCGAGGGCTGGTGGGGGGACGGTAATTTTTCGCGGACCGCGCTGATGTACGCTTTCTATAAGACACAGGGCGCCTACTGCACGCCCTGGCGTAAGGACCTATATCTGGCGGCCGAGAAAACCGCAGACGGCCTGGAGGTGTACCTGAGGGCTGAAAAACCCTGGACCGGAAAACTCCGTTTCGATCCGGCCAGACACCGGCTCTTTCTGGGCATGCCCAGAGACTATCCCCGGATCAACGCTTTCCCGGAGTGGTTTACCGTGGAACCGCTGGAGGTCTATGTTGTAGAACGAAAGGACAAACAGCCGGAGCGCTTGATCGGCGATAAACTTATCGACGGGCTCCCGTTGAGCCTGGATGCAGGCAGCAGCGTGCGTTTCACAGTCAGAAAGAATATCCCTTAGAAGCGTTTTAATAAATTGTT
>CAZSTM010000720.1:0-1704 GCA_964609635.1 uncultured Gemmatimonadales bacterium | reverse complement strand
AGATTGACTATGACGCACTCTCGGTTGGAAAAACATATGCGAAAAAATCTATATTATATTTATTCTATTTCCTTTTGCCGGTAAATGCAAGATTATTTTATCCGCTGTAAAAAAAATTATCGCCTATGGTTTGGGAGGTTTTCGGCAGCCGGAGTTCCCTGAATAGAACACCCTCTTCGCATCATCGAGTCGAGCCTGTTATTAATGGAGAAAAAAGTCGATGACTAATTCCGGGTCCCGGAGTCTGGAGACTAAGGATTCGCCCGGCCCATCAGGACCTCGACCGTCACCTGCGGGCGTCCGGAGAGAAGTTCGACCGGAACGACGGCGGCCTGTTGTTCGAGCTTCAGAGCTTCCCCATCAACCGAGGCCCCGACCACCCCGCGGCAGACACCTTCCGGGTTATTGAAACATACCTTTACCCGGCAGCCGCGAAAGACTTTCACCACCTCGAAGCTTTTCCATGCTGAGGGGATGCTGGGGTCGATCACCAGGCGGTCGAAGTCGGCCAGAACACCGAACATCCGTTCGAGGGATTTTCTCAGCCAGGCCAGTGCCCCGCAGAAATTGCTGTAGAAGTTTCGCCCGAACTGTTCGTGTTCGATTCCCACCGTGAAATTGGACAACTGGTGCGGGGGACCGGTGGAAATGTCCGGTATGGTGGACGAGGGGAGAATTTTCTTTACGTCCCGGAAAGCCATGTCCCCTTTTCCCAGGACCGCCAGGGCATAAGCTGCGAAACTCTGGCCGTGGGAGTAAATAGAGGCATTCTCGAACAGTCCGCAAGATATATCCGCAATCCGGCCGACCTGCTTGCTTTTTTCCGTGTAAGCCGGTGAAAGCAGAAGGTACCCCAGGGGGGTATCCAGGCCGGCCAGGGCCTCCAGGACTTTTTCCACCCGGCCGGCTTTCTCGGCCACCCCGTTAAACAGCGCCCAGGTATTGACATTCAGATGAACCCTGCCTTCCGGATTTTTCGAGGAGCCCACCGGCGTACCGTCCGGCATGAAGGCGTACACGTAGTGAGCGCCGTCCCAGGCATGTGTATTTATCGCCCCGGTCGTCTCCTGGATGATTTCATCCATCAGCCGGGTGTTTTGGGTGTCTTTGCGCCGGCGGGTCAGCTCACGGAACCTGGCGGCCGCATACACCAGCGCCATGGAGAGCCAGACACTGACCCCCTCACCGCTTTTACCCACCGAATCCAGGGCATCGTTCCAGTCACCGTGGCCGATCTTGCAGAGACCGTAAAGCCCCCGCTGTTGGTACAGCCCTTTCAAGCCCCGCAGGGTATGCTCGTAGAGCGTAGCCCTGTCTTTTTCATCGACCCTGTCGGTTTCCGGATCGTAAAACCCCTCTTCACGCTCGAGGATAGACTCATCACCGGTCTCCTTGACATATTCCACCAGGGTATCGGCGATCCAGCTCGATGAGTCCATGTACATCCGCAGATCGTGGGGAGCGTCCTTGAACTTGGCGAACTGCCTTATGGCCCTGCCGTCCGCCAGCTGGTAGCGAAGCGCTGTGGGCAGCATCACGGCGGTGTACTCCGGGTTGAAAGAGTTGATACTCATCAGGTCCTGCAGCACATCGCGGTAACCGACCTTATCCAGGGCCCTGGTCAGGCGGGCGGTGTTCTTGGCCTGGTACTTGGACCAGACGTTAAAAAAACGGTCTATCTCCTTGTCCGGACTTTTTACCAGG
>CAZSTM010000719.1:0-1705 GCA_964609635.1 uncultured Gemmatimonadales bacterium | reverse complement strand
GAGGGGTGCCCCTCCCCCTTAATAAAGGGGGTGCCTGCTTTAGCAGGCGGGGGATTTTACAAGCGGGCGGGGTGTGTAACCCCAAAACCATCAGCTTAGCTGATGGTCCCAGCTTTGCCAGGCAGGTTAGTGAAAGATTAGCTTTTGGCAAATTTCATACAAAATGCTATTTTAATGATGATCGGTATACCGTAAAACTATCGGTTGGAGCAAAAATAAGAAGTTGTAGGGACACCCCGTGCCGTGTCCGTGATCAAGGTTGCCGAGAAAATATTGAATCAAAATAAGTTACGTAATAAATAGACCCTTTCAGGGTTTTCCTCAAGCCACCCCTTTTAGGGGTGGCTGTTGACTTTTTTTTAACGACAACCAAGTTATTTCAAGGGGAAAGAGCATTGAGAGAAAACATTATCGCCGCCAACTGGAAGATGAACCACACCGGCGCCCAGGTGAAGGAGTTTTTCAGCGAGTTTCTGGCTTCCTACCAGCCGCGTCAGGGAGTAACCGTGGTGGTTGCGCCTCCGAGCTGCTACCTTTCTCAGGCAGCGGAGCTGGTCGCCGGGGCCGAGAGGGTCTTTATCGCCGCCCAGAACATGTATTTCAAGCCCGAGGGAGCTTTTACCGGTGAGTTAAGCGCGGCCATGCTCAAGGACACCGGCTGCAAATACGTGATCCTGGGCCACAGCGAGCGGCGGCACGTTTTCGGCGAAACCGACGAGCTGATCGCCAAAAAGGTCATGGCCGCCCTGGGAGCGGAGATTACCCCGATCTTATGCATCGGCGAGCTGCTCCAGGAGCGCGAGGCCAATCAGACCGAGGAGGTGGTGGCCCACCAGTTAAAAGCCGTGCTGCCCTCGTTGAGCGCCGAACAGATGGCCGGCGTGGTGATCGCCTATGAACCGGTATGGGCCATCGGCACCGGCAGGACCGCCACCCCCGAGCAGGCCGAGGAGGTACACGCCCTGGTGCGTAAGCTTATCGCCGGGGCTTATTCCGGGGACCTGGCGGATGAGGTGACCATCCAGTACGGCGGCAGTGTCAAACCGGACAACATCGACAGCCTGATGGTGGCTCCCGACATTGACGGCGCCCTGGTGGGAGGAGCCTCGCTGGCGGCCGAAAGCTTCCTGAGGCTGGTCAATTTCCGTTAAAGATTGTGCTTTCCAGGCCGCCTGACTGAGTAGAAGTTCTTGACAGGCAGGAAGATCTGGATTATTTTGCCTTAGATAATAATTCGGTTCAGGGAGGATTTTTGTATAATTTCTTTTTAATAATTCATGTTGTGATCTGCCTGCTGCTGATCCTGGTCGTTCTTCTCCAGGCCGGCAAGGGCGGTGGTCTGGCCAGCGCTTTCGGCGGTTCGGGCACCACCGAGGCCGTTTTCGGCGGCCGTCAGGCGGCCACTTTCCTCGGCAAGGCCACCACTGTTCTGGGAACCCTTTTCTTCCTGAGCAGTTTCGGCCTGGCGCTGATCTCCAGCTACAGCGTAGGACCGCGCAGCGCGGTGCAGGAAAAGCTGATGGAGTCAGCACCCGCCCCCGTGCCGGTAACCCAGCCGGTGACTGAAGACCTTTTCCTGCCGGAGGAGGGTTCCAAGCAGGAAGGCACCCAGGCGGTCCCCGAGGGCGGCACTCAGCCATAAGGTCTTATTGCCGAAGTGGTGGAACTGGTAGACACGCTGTCTTGAGGGGGCAGTGGGAAATTC
>CAZSTM010000718.1:0-1711 GCA_964609635.1 uncultured Gemmatimonadales bacterium | reverse complement strand
ACAACAGGGAGCCTTATCGGCCCCCCTGAAGGTTCAGCTTCACATTAAAAATAATGGCGGAGAGGCAGGGATTCGAACCCTGGGTCGGTAGAAACCGACACCGGTTTTCGAGACCGGCTCCTTCAACCACTCGGACACCTCTCCGGCTGCAGACATGATCCGAATAGTTTTAAAATAACTTACTTCTTTACTCCAGACAAGAACCTCGTATTTGGCTATTTAACTCTCCGTCCGTGCCAAAAGTTTCAACAAACCGGCAGTAAAAGGCCTGTTAAAAACCATACCGGGCCTGTGAAAAAGTATTGTGACAGCTCCCACAAAAATAGTTGAAACTATTTTTTCCCAGGCAAAGTCAAATGAAGTATGGGGATAAAACCGTAAACCTGCCATACAAAATAATTTGTTTTTCCGTCACGCTTCTAAACCACTTAAGGAGGTACAAGTGAAAACTTTCGGTCTTAAAATTGCAGGCATAATTTTGCTGGGGATTTTGTTAACTTACGGTTCCGCCATCGGGGCAAAGCACCTCGAACGGACTTTCCATGTCGGTCCCGGCGGCTCGCTGACACTGGAGAGCGATCTCGGCAGCGTCCAGGTCGAGGGCCAGGAACGAAACACGGTCCAGGTAACGGTCGATTCCAAGCAGGACATCGAGGAAATCCTCGACCTGAATTTCACCCAGGAAGGTAATGAAGTCATCATCAAGGGCGAGAAAAAAAGAGTTTCTCTTTTTAAAATTATCAAATCCAGCTCCAAAAAAGTTCACTTCACGATCAGCGTTCCCAGAAGTTTCAACGTGAACATCAATACCGCCGGAGGAGGGATCGATCTCCGGTCGATCGAGGGGCAGGTGAGCGGGTCAACTTCCGGCAGCGGAATCACGGCCGAGCAAATAACCGGCCGGCTCGATGCTCGCACCTCGGGCGGCCGAATCGAGCTGCGTGGGATAGAGGGTCCGGTGACGGCCAGAACCTCCGGCGGCGGAATGGATTTGAACGGGATCAACGGGCCGGTGGAAGCCAGAACCTCCGGCGGCGGAATCAATCTCAGCGAGATCGACGGTTCGGTGGAAGCCAGGACCTCCGGTGGTAAAATAAGGTCTTCCCGGGTTACCGGGGACGCTACGCTGCAAACCTCCGGCGGACCCATTACAGTGGAAGAACATAACGGCCACCTGGATACCAGGACCTCCGGAGGGGGCATCACCATCACCGGTTTAAAAGGCAGCGCGAACGCCAGGACCTCAGGCGGCCCTATCGCCGCCTCTCTGGTCGAGCCTCCCGATGGCGACTGTGAGCTACGCACCTCGGGCGGCGGCATAAAGATTTCTCTGCCCCGCGGCACGAACGCTTTCATCAGTGCCAGTACTTCCGGGGGAAACGTGGTAACCGACCTTCCGGTCGAGGTGGTGGGAAAAGTTAAAAGAAGCAGCCTGGAGGGCAAACTGGGAAGCGGCGGACCCAATGTGATCCTCAAGACCTCGGGCGGCGGTATCCACATTGAAGCAACCGATTGAGCGGTCTTCGTTTCGTTAATTTACATCCATCAAACAAAAAGGCGGCAAACGAATTTGCCGCCTTTTTTTCAACACACCGCCTGCTCCGAGGCAGTTGTCACTCGGAATCACGGGTTACACGGTTGCCAGATGATTTCACGGAGGCCCCCGATACTCCCCACATCCCGTAGGGGCGGGTCTCAGACCCGCCCGAGG
>CAZSTM010000717.1:0-1717 GCA_964609635.1 uncultured Gemmatimonadales bacterium | reverse complement strand
ACTTATAGACACCGCGTCCGTATTCGCAGACATAGAGGGTTCGGGAGTTAACCGGGCTTTCAGGATCAATGATAATATGGGTGCAGACCGCACTGGCAGGCAGGCCTCCCTGATATTCCCCGTTTTCCAGAACTCCCTTGCCGCACAGCTCCCACCACCGGCCACCATCCCCGGAGACCGACACTCCCCCCTGCTGTCTTCCGTTAACCAGATTTCCCGAGCGGTGCATTTTCGGGCGCGGCAGGTCGTGGACATTGCTCCATGCGGCCCAGATTCTTCCTTTGACCGCAGGATCGAACTCCAGCCAGTAGCAGGTGTTCCGCCACTGGCGGGGGATGCCGGTGATCGAGTGGACCCAGCTCTTGCCCCCGTTAAAGGTATGGAAAAGTCCGATGTCCGTGTAGGTAATGAAAAAGTGGTCCCTATCGTACGGGTCGAAATGCACCCCGTAGGTGGTAGTTACATCCAGGCCCCGGGAGGTGAAAGAACCATCGGGAAAATCTTTACTTATCACCTGCTCCCATTGCGCTCCGCCGTCGGTGGTGCGGATGGTCCGTCCCGAGTCGGTGCCGTAGCAGATATCCGGGTCGCTGGGGCTGACCCCTAAATGACTCGGATTCCTGAACCAGCCCAGGTACCTTTTGAGCCAGCCTCCTTTGAAATTTTCGGTCAGGACATCGCCGCCCATGACTTTCAAGACCCAACGCCAGGTATCACCACCGTCCTCTGTTTTCAGGATACCGCCCTGAACTTGCAGGTGGCCGGAAACCATCACCGGGTACAAGCCGCAAGACAGATAGACTGTCTCGGGCCGGCTGACGCAAACCGCCATAGTCGAAAACCTCGGAAAAAGAGCGTCTTTCGGAAGGCTCTCGAACAGGCTCCGGCAGGCCGGATGCCAGCTTTCCCCCCGGTCTGTGCTGCGGTAGATCCCTCCGGTGACAAGGTCGCCCTCTTTCCGGGTGTCGGTCATCACGTAGAGAACGCTTCCCTGCGCTGACCGGCCGCCGTTCGCCAATCTGACATATTCGGCGGGCAGGGCTGTCTCGGTCACCCGGCCGTCAGTATTGGACACCCGGGCACAGGTGCGGTCGGTGATCATGGTTACCTGGTCCGGATCGCCGTCCCAGGCGCCCGGGAAAATCCCCAGAATCGTGCGGCCGGTCACCTCGGCCAGGACTTTCCAGTTAGCCCCGTGGTCGGTCGAGGTCATCAACCTGCAGGAGCCGTCCCGATATCCGTAGGGTCTAAGTCCCAGGTAGAGGCGGTCGCTGTTGGCGGGATCGACCCGGATCTTGTCAATCATCCCCTCCGGTATACCGTCTTTAATGACAAACCGCTGACCTGCGTGATCGCCCCGCATAAGTTCGCCGGTAATTTTCTCCGGGGGCGGGTAGAGGATGCTCCAGCGCCCGCCGCGGTTCTGGGAGCGGTACAGAGCGTTGTTGGAAGCATAAACGGTACCGGGATTATTGGGATCGAACTCAAAATCCAGGACTACCGACCGCAGGTTGAACATGCGCCAGGAATTGCCGCCGTCGCCGGTGACATAGGCACCGGTCATGTCGCAGCGTACGAAAACATTGTCCGGGTCGTGCGGGCTAATGGTCGGTTCGTACTGGGATCCCCCGCCGCCCGGTCCTATAACCTGCCAGGCGGCCGCAGCCGCCTTCGATTCCGGGCCGGCTTTCGGCTCCATATTATCCATGGAGCAGGC
>CAZSTM010000716.1:0-1727 GCA_964609635.1 uncultured Gemmatimonadales bacterium | reverse complement strand
CCATCGACTGGTACGTGGAAAGCCAGCGCATCCAGAGCGCGCGCACGGTGCGGGATGCCAGCTATTCGATCTGGACCGGCACCTGGCTGACCCTGACCCGCAACGCCCTCTGGGCGGTGGCCGTACTCGGGTTTTTCACCCTCTTCCCGGCTATCCGGGAACAGAGCGATTACGAGATGGCCTGGTTTGTCATGGGTTTCAAGGTGCTGCCCGCCGGCATGGTGGGCTGCTTCTTCGCCGCCATCCTGGCAATCCATTTCAGCACCATCTCCACCCATCTGAACCTCGGGGCGATGTATTGCACCCGCGATCTCTACCATCACTATATCAACCCCAAGGCCTCCCAGGGTCAACTGGTCTGGGTCGGACGGGTGAGCACTCTGCTGCTGCTGCTCGGCTCGTTTTTCTACGGTCTGATGATGGAGAGTATCACCCAGTGGCTGATTTTCGCCCTCTGGATCATGGCCGCCGGAATCTGGCTGCCCTCGATCCTGCAGGTCATCTGGTGGCGGTTCAATTCCTGGGGCTACCTGTCGAGCTGGCTGGCAAACCTGGCTCTGAGCTGGCTGGTGGTATGGGTCCTGCCCGCTTACGGTATCATTCCCGAGCTGCCGGAATACAAACAGTTCTGGAGTCTGCTGGTGCTGGGAGCCCTGATCTACCTGCCGGTCACCTACCTCACCCCGCCGGATGACATGAAACGCCTGGTCAAGTACTATGTGATGAGTCGCCCAATCGGCTGGTGGGGACCGGTCCACCGCGAGGCCGAACGCCTGGGCCTGCTCGAAGAAGACAAACCTGGCGAGTGAGCTCTCAGGCGGAAGAGCTTTTTTACCAGGCTCGTCCCTGGTGAGCTTCGCCAAGCGCACCAGCAGAACATTGAACGGTTTGTGTGTGGTTTCTCTTGCCCTGCCGCTGAAAATTTTTACATTTAAAACAGACACCTGCGGTCGGAGGCGAACCAGAAAAAATTTTCATACCGGAGAGCACCCCATGGAACTGGGTAAAGTGGTAGGCACCGTGGTGGCCACCCGCAAAGACGAGGGCCTCAAAGGTCACAAGATCCAGGTGGTAAATCTGCTGAGCATCGACATGAGCGTAACCAGCCAATTCGTGGTGGCTGTCGACACTGTGGGGGCCGGTGTCGGCGAGGTGGTCCTGGTGGTGCGGGGCAGCTCGGCGCGGGTTACCACCGGCATGAGCGCAGTGCCCATCGACGCCTGTATCGTTGCCATCCTGGACTCTGTAGAAATCGGCGGCAAGCGGGTCTTCGACAAGGCCTACGACCAGTAAGTCTCAGCTTTTTTACCGCCTGCCGGTTCCGGCCGCACCACCGGGTACGGAAGCGGCCGCCGCTTGAGCAAAATAAATTCCCGCCACCCATCGGCAGTTATCTTATGGACGCCCGGAGTTTTGGTAACCTCTAGTTTCCGACAGGAGACAGACCATGAAACCAACCGCTCTCGCCCTGATTGCGGCGGCTGTCGTTTTCTCATCCCTGGAGGCCGCCACCCTCGATCACCATCCCCACTGGAAGTCCGATCGCCTGCCTGAGCTTTACTATGAGGTGCTGGCCCGGGCTGTCGAAGTGGAAGCTCCGCTGCAGGCCGCGGACGGCCGCTTCCGTACCCGCTTACCGGCCCCCGGGGATGATGAAAGCTCCTGGCGGGCGGTTGTGATGCAGTTCATCTATGCCCCGGCCCTGCTCTATGTGAGCGAGCACCCGG
>CAZSTM010000715.1:0-1739 GCA_964609635.1 uncultured Gemmatimonadales bacterium | reverse complement strand
CCCTACGCTGTCGCATGTCTTTTTAACGGTTAATAATCGAATCGCGCAAGGGCGACCGGCCTGTCGCTCCTGCATTAGAACCGGCATTGAGATTGCAGATGAAAGATGTAGGAATAATCCAAGCCCGGAAAAAATTAAAATAAGAACTCATGGGTAAATCCGAAATTGAAAATAGCAAGCTTACCGGGCTCCGGGAGGTTTCCTTTGAGCCGGTAGCCGCAGACTGCGCCGCCAGGGCGGGCAAGATCACCACCGCGCACGGAATAATCCATACCCCGGTATTCATGCCGGTGGGTACCCAGGCCACGGTAAAGACTCTGGCGCCGGAGGAGTTGGAAAGGATCGGGGTGGAAGTGGTGTTGGCCAACACCTACCACCTCTATCTGCGCCCCGGCCACCGGCTTATTCAAAAGGCCGGGGGACTGCAAAAGTTCATGGGCTGGCACCGTCCCGTGCTCACCGACAGCGGCGGTTACCAGGTGTTCAGCCTCCTGGACCTGAACCGGATCAAGGAGGAAGGAGTTGCTTTCCAGAGCCACCTCGATGGGTCGAGCCATGAGTTTACCCCGGAGGGTGTGGTCGAGATCCAGGCGGCCATGGGCGCGGATATAGCGATGGTTCTGGATGAGTGCGTGCCCTACCCGGCGGAAGAGGATTACGTGCACCTGGCCATGGAGCGCACCTTGCGCTGGGCCGAAAGGTCACGACTCCGCTGGGATACCCTGGCTGAGAATGAAAAGCCCGCCTGGCCCCAGGCCCTGTTCGGTATCGTTCAGGGCGGGATGTACCCGCATCTGCGCGGGCGCTCGGCGCACGGCACCGTGGAACTGGATTTCCCGGGGTACGCGATCGGGGGCTTGAGTGTGGGCGAGCCGAAGGCTCTGATGTACGAGATGCTCGAATGCTCGCTCGAACACCTGCCGGAAAACCGGCCTCGCTACCTGATGGGTGTGGGCCACCCGGAGGATATGGTCGAGGCCGTGCGCCGGGGCGTGGACATGTTCGACTGCGTGGTTCCCACCCGCTACGGCAGGAACGGTACTGCGTTCACCGGCAGCGGGCGGGTAGTGGTGAAAAACGCTGCCTATACCGAGGACTTCCGGCCCCTGGACGAGGAGTGTGACTGCTATGCCTGCCGTAATTTCTCCCGCGCCTACATCCGCCATCTCATCCAGAGCGGCGAGATCCTGGGCCTGCGCCTGGTCAGCGAACACAACGTGCATTTCATGGTGAACCTGGTCAAACAGATGCGAAGCTCCATCCTCGAGGGCCGCTTCGAGGCCTGGGCCCGGGTCTTTTACCATAAATATCAGCCCTATAACAACGATGTAGTATAAAACAGGCTGCGGCGGTTGAATTTATCGCTCGTTTGTACTATTTTATAATACTGGAGCTAACTTTTCGATAATGTTTGGTATTGATTTGGATCCGGCTTGAAATCTTATTGCACTACCGATCCGTGAACATATCGTAAAACACAAATCCACCATATTAAAAAGGAGTTAAAAGTGAACTTCGGTCTGAGTTTGCTGATGATGGGTCAAGGCGGCGCCGAGGGGGGTGGAGGGGGAGGGTCGATGTTTTTCCTGATGATAGTCGCCACTTTCGGTATTCTTTATTTTCTGGTGATGCGACCCCAGCAGAAAGAGCAGCAGCGCCTCAAGCAAATGCTCGGAAGCCTCAGTAGAGGAGATGATGTAGTGACCGCCGGCGGAAGCTACGGCCAGATTATCGACATG
>CAZSTM010000714.1:0-1740 GCA_964609635.1 uncultured Gemmatimonadales bacterium | reverse complement strand
TCAAGGTGAAATATTTTCCGCTGAAACCGGGAATTTTATGGACGTCATGTTGAATCCCGACCGTGAGTAAAGGGGGTCTATTATTAAAATTGTCCCGGGCTGAGTGAAAATATTACAGAGTAATCCTTGATTCCAACCAGTAAAAATGATAAAGTATATTTAGAGACCGAAAAGTGCGGCGGATTGTGGATTAAGGTGTAAAGATTGCTCAAAAGATTGGGAAAAGATCTCGATTCAGGCGGAACTGCCGATCTTTTTCAGGGGAAACCGGCTATTTAGGCCGGGCCGCTGTAAGCTGAAAAAAGAAAGAAGGTGAATGATGGAGGTTACTTACGAAAGTCTGACCGGCCTGCAGAAGGCCGCCATCCTGGTGGTCTCGCTCGGAGTTGAAGCGTCCAGCACGATTTTCAAGAACATGCCCGACGGCGACATCGAGAAGCTGGCCATCCAGATCGCCAACCTGCAGGATATACCCTCGGCCGTTTCGGATGCGGTGGTCGAGGAATTTTACCAGATGGTGCTGGCTCAGGAGTACATTGCTTCCGGAGGGATGGATTACGCCCGCAACGTGCTGGAGCAAGCCCTGGGAGGCCCGCGGGCGGCCCAGATACTGGCCAAGGTTCAGGGCGCGCTGCACGTGTCCGGCTTCAAGCTTCTGAAGAAGGTTGACCCGGCCCAGCTGATAAATTTCATCATGAACGAGCACCCACAGACCGTGGCTGTAATCATGGCTCACCTCGAAGCCGAGCAGGCCGCATCGATCCTGGCGGAGCTGCCCGAGCAGTTGCAGAACGAGATAGTTTTCCGGGTGGCGACCATGGGCAAGATCAGTCCCGAGCTTTTGAACGATGTGGAGAAAGTTCTCGAGAGCCAGCTGGAGAGCGTACTCGGCCAGGATTTTTCCTCTGCCGGTGGAGCGGTTACCGTGGCGGAGATTCTCAATCTGGCCGACCGGGCCACCGAGCGCAAGATACTCGACAACCTGGTGCAGAAGGACCCCGAGCTGGCAACCGAGGTGAAGAACCTGATGTTTGTTTTCGACGACCTGATGCTTCTGGACGATAAGAGTTTGCAGCGGGTAATGAAGGAAATAGACGTCAAGGATCTGAGCATGGCTCTCAAGGGAACCGGCGAGGAGTTGAAAATCAAGTGTTTCAACAATGTATCCGAGCGGGTGGCGACCTTGATACAGGAGGAGATGGAATTTATGGGCCCGGTAAGGCTGCGAGATGTGGAGGAGGTTCAGCAGCGTATAGTGGATGTAGTGCGTTCGCTGGAGGAGGATGGTGAGATAGTGATCAGCGGCAAGGGCGGTGCGGAGGATGCCCTGGTAGAGTAAGCCGGCTCTGGGTTATGGTTTTCAACAGCTGGGTTTTCAATCTATTAATCCATATTTATTCGGGAAATTTATGGTTGTAATAAAAACTAAAAACTCTTTACGGCGGGTTTTTGTCAAGGGGCGTATCGATCCGGAGGCCTCACCGGATGAGTTCCTGGAAGTGGCTTTTCCCCCGGCGTCTTCCGGCCAGGAACAGCCTCCGGCCGATCCCCTGGAGGATGAACGGATAAAGCCTCTGGTGGAAGAACGCCTGGCCGGGGAACGGGCGGAATGGGAAACGGAAAGCCAAAAGCTCGAGCAAGAGGCTTATGAAAAGGGCAAGGCGGAGGGCTTGGAGCAGGCCAGAGCGGAGCTGGCCGAGCAGGCCGAAAGTCTGAAGAAGCTTATCGCTTCCGTGGAGC
>CAZSTM010000713.1:0-1742 GCA_964609635.1 uncultured Gemmatimonadales bacterium | reverse complement strand
GGAGCTGACTGTGGAGCTTCTCGCTCACCGGCAGCGGCTCGGGTGGGCGAGGGGCTTTATCCGAGCTTACGTGCGGGCAACTCCAGGGGCAGCCCCGGCCCCAGGCTTCGCCCTCCCGAAAGATCGGCTGCAGGTGCAGCAGCTCATACTTTTCGGCGCTTACCTCGACTCCTTCAGTCTGAAGGGCGGCGATAAATTTTTCCCGCTCCAGGCCCCCCAGCTCTTCGCTCTTGTACTTGATTCGGTACCAGTAGTAAGCCCGCTTGATTCCGGCGGGAGTCTTGATTGTCTCCAGGCCCGGTATTTTGTCCAGCTCGGAGCCTAGATACTCATATATCGAGGCTCTCTGCCGGCTTCTATCATCCAGCTCTCTGAGCTGTACCCTGGCAATTGCAGCGGCCAGGGGATGGATCCTGTATTTGTAGCCGAAACAGGTATGGGCGTATTTGCGGTATCTGGAGCTTTCCGGCAGCCCCGGCAGCCTTTCGTAATGACCCAGGGCCAGTGCCCGCTCGTAGTATTCTCTATCGTTGGTAAGCAGCAGCCCTCCCTCGATCGCAGGCAGCAGCTTGGTGGCCTGAAGACTGAAACAGCCCACATCGCCGATGGTTCCTATCTTCTTTCCTCCATATTCCGCGCCATGAGCGTGGGAGGCATCCTCGATAACTTTTACTCCGTGCCTGCGGGCGATCCGCATGATTTCATCCATCTCGCAGGGCAGGCCGGAGAGGTGAACGGCCACCACCGCCTTGGTGCGTGGAGTGATTTTCTTTTCCAGATCGCGCGGGTCCAGGTTCAGTGTCTGCGGATCGATCTCGGCGAATTTGGGGATCGCATTGCAGGCCAAAACTTGCACGGTGGATGCCCAGAAGGTGAGAGATGGAGTGATCACCTCGTCGCCGGGACCGATTCCCAGGGCGAAAAGGGCGCTGTGGATTGCACTGGTACCGTTGTTGTGGGCCAGGACATATTCAGCTCCGGAATATTCTTTGAATTCTTTTTCGAAGCGGTAGGCTTCCTCATAGAAGGAATAGTCGGGCAGTTGCATGGTCCTTTCCACCGCCTTGAAATCTTCCTCGCCCCAAAGCGGCCACCTCAGAGCTTCGGTCTGATCCAGGGTTACTGCCTTTTTGCCGCCGTTAGCGGCCAGTTTGTTGCTCATGATGGGGCCCTCCTGGATTGGGAGCCGGTCAAAACAGTTGCCGGTTTTTTCGCCAAATGCCGACTTGTCTGCCGGGTTGAAGAGTGCAAGTTTTTTCTCCGGACTTTATTTTAGCGGTTGGGACGCCTGAAGGAAAGCACTTTTCTTCTTTTGCATTCAGCACAGGCGGTAATAACCACTTTTATGTGCCTCGTCAAAACTAATTGGACAGTGCAGATATTCATTTTGCATTGTTTCCGAGGATAGCGAAAATAATGAAATGGCGTTTGCCTTCCGGCGGCTGGTGAATGTATATTGAGAATATTAACTAACCTGCCAAGGAAAAGCGAATGCCTGTTGATTCCTACGCAAAAGAGCTCGGAAGAAAGACCATCCATCTTCTGGTTCTGATTTTACTGGCGGTTTATTTTTTTATTGCCGCCCGTTTCGGCAGCGGGACAGGTCTGCTTGTGCTGGTAACTTTTCTCATTCTGGGAATTATTTTCGAATACCTTCGTCTTGAATACCGGCTCCGGCCTCCTGTTATATCTTATCTGTGGGATAATTTGAGGCGGGAGGAAGAACAAAATGCCCTGGGGGC
>CAZSTM010000712.1:0-1743 GCA_964609635.1 uncultured Gemmatimonadales bacterium | reverse complement strand
CTACGACAACCGCATCGATGTTCTTGTCTTCCTTGTCCAGCATATCGCGGAAATCATGATATTTTTTGGCAATCTTAAAGGCTTCTTGGAACTCATACTTTTGCTGCGCAGTTCCGTGACCCTTTCTAGGAGACCTCGTTCGTGCCCCATATATCCCTTGACCGTTTCAATTAGATTAGGAATGATATTTGCTCTTCTCTTTAGTTGAACCTCAATGCCGCTCCATCCTTCCTTAACCAGGTTTCTGAGCCGTACGAACCTGTTGTAGATGGCCATGAACCACACGAGCAGAAGGGCGACCAACACAGCTATGACGATCAGCGCAATCATCTTCTCCTCCTCACCGGTCGATACCTGCTAAATACATGATATCAGTTTACCGAAATTATTTCAACACGGCAAAATGGCGAGAGTCCTATCACCCCTTATCGGACACAGGGAACTGGGAGATCGCCTCCGGCCCATAAGGCCTCTGCCCAGGTGGGAGTCATCAAGATCGTATTCTTGGATTTTTCCTGTGGCCTTAGGCGGTGGTCCGGCCTTTACCCGCCGTACTTCCGACAGGTTTATTTCCCATAGACCCAGGTGCTTGAGTATTTCTTTTTGGTTCGAAGCTGGACCTCCGATGTTCGACGTCATCTTTTGTTTACACGTTTGGCTCCTTCCACCAGGGGTAAAAATCAGGCATGTCCTTCGAGGCGCTCATGGTGAATCGCGGTGGCCGTTTTTCCAGGAAACTCTGAACGCCTTCCAAAGCATCCCTCTGCTTCCCCGCCCAGTAGAAACAGCGGGAATCCACCAGGTGGACGGACTGAGGGTCCTCTTCAGCGAGCCCGTGCCAGAGGAGCGCCTTGCAGAGGACCACAGATACCGCGGAGGTGTGGTCTGTAATCTCTCGTGCGATCTCCCTGGCTTTTGTAAGCACCTGGTCATGCGCCACCACATGGTTGAAAAGCCCGGAGGTCTTTTCCTCAGCGGCCCGGAATATCCGGCCCGTGTAAGCGAATTCAGCCGCCTTGGCCATGCAGACGATGCGAGGAAGAAACCATGAGGAACATGCATCCAATACGACGCCGCGTCTGGCAAATACAAACCCGATCTTTGCGTCCTCGGCCGCGATCCTCATATCCATGGCCAGTGTCATGGTGATACCGACGCCCACCGCGTGCCCGTTAATCGCCGCAATAACGGGCTTGCGGCATTTGAATGCGGCCAATGCAACCTGGCCCCCTCCGTCACGATGGTCACTAATAGAAGATACCTGGGACTTGTCAAAGGTCGAACCGCCTCCAGAGAGGTCTGCGCCTGCGCAGAATGCCCTGCCGGCACCGGTCACCACCACCGCCCGGACCGCATCGTCTTTATCGGCCTCGGCGAACAGGGCGATCAGTTCCTTGCGCATGGTGGGGGTAAAGGCGTTCAATGCGTCAGGCCGGTTCAAGGTAACCGTAGCTATGCCCCTGTCAATGTCGTATAGTGTCTGGGTCAGTTCCATTCCTCCTTCTCCTCCAGAAATGAATTTAATGGATGAAATCCCTTTTTGTAGATCGAAGTATAGGCGTTTTGCCTCGTCTGTCAACGGCAAGGGCGGCCCGCTGAAAGCGGGGTAAAGCGGCAAAAGAATCCTTAGGAATTACAAATCAAGATGTTCTCGAATATACGTGACGGCATTTCTGAAGACGGCAATCCCTTCACCCTTTTCTTCTTCAATCTTCTTTCCCATCCGCGCTAACTCCTCCCTTT
>CAZSTM010000711.1:0-1743 GCA_964609635.1 uncultured Gemmatimonadales bacterium | reverse complement strand
TGGTTTTACAGTTTCGACAATTGCCTTGCTCTTTTTGCGCTGGGCATCGCTGTACTTTGCTATCCTGGCGTCGATCCCTCTCTTGCCACCCCCTGAGCGTTTGTTGCCCAATCCCTTCAAAGCCACTTGATACCTCTCGTTGAAAGTTATACTGCCTTCAGCCGACATTGAGCATATCAAAACTGATACCGGTAAAGATAGCCTTCTTTTATTTGATACTGAGAAAAATCTTTCGTCCTTCCCAGCTTGAAGCGATAGATTACGGCAAAAACTCGTGAACGTATTCAACTCACGAACTGTGGTCGTCACGCCTTTGAATCCCACTTCCTGTTAAGCGGTTCTTTTCGGTTGCCTATCCTGAGTCTTTTTCAACTTTTGTTTCTGTTGCTTTGTTGCCTGTTTCTTTTTCTTTTCCTTATCTTTCTTGCCGCCTTTGTCTCCCATTGCGTGCTCCTTTCTTTGTTATCTTCTCGCCGTGAAAAGTTCTGTCCCGGAAAGTAGAGAGCCTTCATCAAACAGTTTGAAACGTTTTTACTTTACAATGCTACCTCTCTTTTCTCGCACGGTCAAGAAAAAAGTCCCACCGCTCTCCCTGCAATGGGGCTGACCTGCCCCCCGGAAACCGGACTGCCCCGCCCCCCAACGCTCTACCTGCCCGTTGCCTGTTCGATTAATTCTCCAGCTTCAATGCGTGCGGCATCCCAGTCTTCCGGGTTGTGGTTCCAGACATCCAGGTTGCCGAGACTTTGCTTGCCGAACGGCCGGTTGATTATCCTGTTCACCACTGCATCCGTTCTGTCCGCGCTGCCGTCCAGGCTGGTGAGAAGGCGGAAATATTCATATTCCTCCACGCCGTCGCGCATGTTTTTAAGCCTTATGCTCGGGCAGATAACGTTCACGGAGGGCACCACCCCGGGAGCGTATACCACCTGGCCGTTACCGTTGTAACTGGTGAAATAAGTGTCCCGGTCCTCACTGCGGATAACGTGCTTCCAGGTCTCGGGGCTGTACCAGGCCGGGGCCCACTGGCTGCCGATACCCCAGCTGCACCAGGTCAGGGTGCGGTATTTCCAGCTGGCCCAGCTTATCACCCGCTCATTTGTCAGCTCCAGGTCGATGAAAGTTGAGCTTCCGACTCCGCTGTTCCCCCTGCGCTCGTAAAGAATCGGACCGTAAACCCAGTCTTTGATCCCCATTTTGCGGTATTCCTCTACCGTCTCCATATTGTAGCCCACTGAATGGCAGCACCAGTAATCAATGGCCTCGTGGATAACTTCCATGGCCTCCTTGCTGTAACCGCCGTCCACCCGGTAGGCGGCTTCCGGGAAATATTCTTTGAACAATTTGCCGTAGTACACCATGCGGTCCCAGGCTTCCGGGAAATAGGACTCGTCAAGGCCGTTCTGGAAGGCCACCAACCGTATCTTGTCCGCGTCCACCATTGAAAGTACGTGCTCGCGGACCTGCCTGATCGCCGAAACATAGATGGCGCGGTTGGCGGGCTTACGCTCGTCCTCGGCCCCACCCACCTCGGGCCAGCCGCCTCTGCCGGCTTCATGCCTGGCGCAGTTGAAGGGCAGGACAAAAATTTCGAGTGGCTCTCCGTAACCCGGTCCCCGGTAGCCGTATTGGGCGGTGAAAGCTTCGCCGGTGAAATATTTTTTCAGCCTTGAATCGAAATCAGACCAGTCGATAGTAATCTTGCCCGACTCCGAAACGCTGTAGCCGGGCCGGTAGCTGGGA
>CAZSTM010000710.1:0-1754 GCA_964609635.1 uncultured Gemmatimonadales bacterium | reverse complement strand
GGAAATTCCCATCAGGACGAGAACCACCCACTCGAGCATGCCGAGAACCTCCCACTCGGGAAAAAGCCGCCAGCTCAAGCGCAGGGTATAGGCGACAATCAGCGCCGCTAGGCTGAAAGCATACAATTTGCCCCAGATGTTGGAAGGGAAAACGATCTTGTAGCGGCGGATCAGGAAGGCCCCGATAAGAAAGATTAAAATATCCCGCGCCAGGATCAGGACCACCAGCCATACCGGGAAACCACGCAGGGCGATAAGGAAGAAGACTATGGCCCCCATGCAGATCTTGTCGGCCAGGGGATCGATTATCTTGCCGAAACTGGAGACCGCTTTGCGGCCGCGGGCCAGCATACCGTCCAGGAAATCGGTTGCCGCCGCCAGCAGCATCAGGCCGATAGCCCAGTAATCGCCGACCTGGGTCTCGTGGGTCAGGCAGAAATAGATAAAGGGCAGCAAAAGGACCCGCGAGAGCGAAAGGAAATTGGAAAGGGTGACTATATTGAGCTCGCGAATCCGCGTATAGGGGATGGGAACTTTTTGAACGCGCTGAAAGGTCACTTTTATTTTCTTCCCTTTTTCGAATGCCCCAGCAGTTGACGTGCATGGGCCAGCGAGAGTTCACTTTCCGCATCGCCCCCCAGCATGCGGGCGATTTCTGCGGGACGTTCCCGGCTGGTCAGAGTTCGCACCACGGTTTCGGTTTTATCTTTCCGGGAGGACTTCTCCACCACCAGGTGGGTGTCGGCGTAACGGGCTATCTGCGCCAGATGAGTTACCACCAGGACCTGGTGGCTCCCGGCAATCTCATCGAGATATCTTCCCACCACCTGGCCGACCTTGCCGCCGATTCCGCTGTCCACCTCATCGAAAAGCATGGTGGAGGGGGCTTCCACCCTGGCCAGGGCACTCCTGATTGCCAGCATCACCCGGGAAAGCTCCCCGCCGGAAGCGACTTTCGACAAGGGCATCAGCGGCACACCCGGATTGGTTGTCAGCAGGAAAGTAACCCTATCCGCACCCGTGGTCAAGTACTCGGGCCCGGTTTCCGGCCCGGAGCCGACACCGTCAAACTCCAACCTGAATTCTCCCTGACCCATAGCCAGGCCGGACAGACGCCGGCTGACTTCGCGCTCCAGCCTGACGGCTACGGCTTTTCGCTTTGCAGTCATCTCGACCGCGCTCTTCTCGAGCTCGGCGGATAGATTTTTTAACTGCCCGCGGAGTTCATCCAGGTCGGATTCTCCCCGCTTGGTTGTATTCATTTTGTCGGCGAGCTTATCCCTGAACGAGGCCACCTCGGCCAGACTGGAACCGTATTTCTTTTTCAGCTTGTACAGTTCATCCAGGCGGGAGCGAACTTCCTCAAGACGTGCGGGATTATGCTCCACTTTACCGGCCAGGTCTCGTAAAGCGGCCGAAACCTCCTCGAGCAGGAAACGAGCTTCATCGAACTGCTCCAAGGGCGCGGCGGCTTTATCGGTTATCCCGGCCAGCGACTCGAATGTCTTTCGCAGCGCTCCCAGGCTGTCCAATACCGGCTCGACAGCTTGCCCGGAGGCGTCGAACCCCCCAAGGTCATCACCCTCGAGCCCGGAAGTCAACTGCGCCAGGGCCTGCTGAAGGCGCTCGGAGTTCTCGAGCAGGCAGCGCTCTTCTTCCAGCTTGTCATCCTCACCGGGCTGCGGGTCCACCCGCTGGATTTCTTCCAGCTGGAAGCGCATCAGCTCCATTTCGCTGCGGTTCCGGGCGAGTGA
>CAZSTM010000709.1:0-1779 GCA_964609635.1 uncultured Gemmatimonadales bacterium | reverse complement strand
CGACAAAATAGAAAACTGCCACAAACCAGGCCAGCACATTCAAGTACTCATAGGAACTGCTGATCGGTACCCGACCCTGTGTCGCCCAGCGCTGGATGATCAGGGTGGTGAGAGCGGCAAACCCGACAATGATCACGGCCGACGCCAGCCACCGAAACATCCTGCCGGCCCTGCTGCCCTCTCTGGGAAATAACCCCAGAAAATGGGCCATCATGCCTGCGAAAAAACTCCAGAGAGTCAAGCTGAAAAGTGTCGCTTCCATAAGGTGTACCTCTACCTTTGTCTTATCAGGGATCGATCATTCGCGGCCTGCCGAGGATTCGGCAGACAAGGCTTTAACTTTTTCTACGAAACCCTTAAACTCATCCATAAAAGGCTGTTTCCATTTATAGGACATCCCGGCCAGATGTACTCTGGATTTTCCCTCTTTGCTGCCCGGGAGGAGCATCGCCCACATTTGACGGTGATTTACATAGAAGGAGAGCAGGACTCCAAGCACCAGCATAGCAAAACCCATCCAGATCACCATCTGAGAGCGGTGGGTACGGATGGTCAGGCCGGTGATGAAACCTTTTTCATAATCTCCCATGGTTATCGAATACCGATCGTCTTTCCGGTGGCTGAAACCCGGAAATTTCTTAAAAGTCCAGTTTCGCATGATTTCTTTGCCGCCACCGGAGATAACCGCCAGTACCGCCGGGTTGCGGTCTTCGCCCGGCAGGTCCAGGACCCGGCCCTCTTTATCGCGCCTGAAAGTTCCGGTGAAGCGTGCAATGCTGACACTGTCGCCCGAATTTCCCAGTGGAACGGGCGGTTGGTTGATTCCCAGTTTTAAGTTATATCGCTGCCGGTCGTTCTTGTCCTCCACCGTGAGCTCGATCCATTACGCCGCCGTGCCGGAGGCGGAGTACGAGGTCTGATAAAAATAAACTCCCTTGTGGATCAGGGGATCATTGACCTTGATCAGGTGGGAGAACAGAGGTTCCGCTTGATCATCCGGCCCGAGCACGGTCACTGTCGAAAGGTATGCCTTGGGCTTGCCCTGCGCGGTAAATTGCGCATCAAACTTGTCCAGGCGAAGGGAAAAGCTCTTTTTTAAGACCAGGCTCTCAGACAGCCTGCGCCAGTCCGAGCGCCGGATGACCGAATCGGCCTGCATCAGGTTCGAGGGCTCCCTCGACAAACCGAATGCCTGGAGTATCCTGGCGGTGGTATTCTCGAACCGGTAAGCCGGAGAGGACATATAGCTTAAATCCGGCACTACGATTTGCTCGTTGGGTCCCATCCACTGGAAGTGCTGGAAACTCAGCATGTAACTGACAGCGGCTCCGACAATTATGATTACCAGACCGATATGGGACAGGATAGGCCCGAACCGGCTGATTGTTCCTTTCCCGGCACTGATAAGATGCTCCTGTTCCGAGTGGCGGTCTCGATTGTGCACCCGGTAGCCGTTCTCGGCCAGCAGGCGGCTTAAGGCGCGGGCGGCCTCGGCCGGCTCAAGGGCCAGTTCCAGCGAGCGGTGATTGCTCCGGCCGCGGAAAGCCTGCTCTTTATCCAGGTAATGCTCGCGTCTAAGAACGGTGAGCAGGCGCTTGAAACGATTGAACGAGCATACCGTAATGTTGAAACAGAGCAATGTCAGCAGAAGATAGTACCACCAGACTGTGAACAGGTGGTCCAGCCCCAGAAAAACAAATATAGAGCCGAAAAAGATACCGTACTTTTGAATGAATAAAGTTTCCATTTACGTTCTTAAAAGAGAGCCTCAATGCCCCT
>CAZSTM010000708.1:0-1782 GCA_964609635.1 uncultured Gemmatimonadales bacterium | reverse complement strand
GCTGGTAAAGACCGAGCGCTCGAGCCCTTTGGCTCTCAGGCCTGCTTTGAGTGCCTGGTAAGGTACGTGGTGGCCGTCGGGAATGAAACTCGCCCACAGGCGGTCCTCGGCCAACTGGTAAAGAATCGGGTTGTGGTGGCGGTCAACTTGGGCGGCGCAGCCGTTGAACAGGTGGGTGGACAGCCTGGCTCCGGCATCCGCCGCGGCACAGATGACCTCGGCCGAGGCATTATGGTGCCCCAGGGCGACCAGTATGCCCTGGGAAGCCAGGCGGCGGATGAACTCAAGCGCGCCCTCGATTTCCGGGGCCAGGGTTACATAGCCGATCCTGCCGCCTGAGGCCTCCTGGAAGGAGTCGAATTCATCCGGATCGGGTGGCTTGATATAACGGGGTATATGCGCGCCGCGGTAGCCCGGTTCCGGGCTAAGGTAATTGGCCTCCAGGTGAATGCAGGCCACCCGTTTAATCGCCCCTTTCTCGATCTCCCGGCCGATGGCGGCAAGGCAGGCGCGTATTACCTCAGGGTCTTCGGTAGTGACCGTAGGACACCAGCCGGTTACTCCCTGGCGGAGGAGTTCCTCCTCGAGATGTGAGAGCTCCTCCGGTTTCAGGTCCTTGCGGGTAAGGTTCACGCCAGCGTAGCCATTGACCTGGATGTCCACCAGGCCGCGGGTAAGCCAGAGATCGGTGGAGGAGTCGGCCGCGCGGGTGAGCTCACACAGGCGTCCTTTTTCCAGGCGGGCCTCCCAGCAGAAATCCCGGCCGGGAATCTTTACGGTGAAAACGCTCATCTCGAGTATTCTCCTGATCCGGACAAGCCGGAATCGGAAAAATCGGACAGGATAAAAGGCTGAATCGAATTATTTTTTTTCTGCTTTAGATTCCGGACTTTCTTTGCGTAATAATTCTATAATCTAAAGTGTTTTTAATATACTTTACTACTCTAAAGGCCAAATTTATCCTGTTATCCTGTCTAAAAAACAAAGAAAAATAAAACAAGATTGCCGGTCAGGCCAGAGAAAATAATATCGGGGTTGCTTTGTCCGGCGGACAAGTTTATTTTCCAATTTAATCTAACCGACAGGGCCGTTTCCGGTCCGATGGGCTTTAAAGCTTCGCAACCAGGGTTAAAAGGAGCGCTCAATGCAGGAAGTGGATCTTCTCACCAGGCTGGACTACTATGTGGTCGCGGTGTACATGGTTATCATGCTCGCTGTGGGCGTGATAATGGTCAGGTTCAACAAGGATGCGGATGACTATTTCAAAGGCGGCAACAAGCTGCCGTTCTGGCTGGCGGGCCTGAGCCTTTTCATGTCTTCTTTCAGCTGCTGGACTTTTACCGGCGGAGTGGGCAAGACCTATGAGAGCGGTATTTCCATATTCAGCATGTACTGGGGTGCGGTTCTGGGCCTGGCTTTCGGCTATTTTATCTTTGCCAAGCGCTGGCGCCGGACCCGCTCGCTGACCATCCTCGAGTATCTCTCGGAGCGCTACGACAGCCGGGTGCACCAGTTTATCAGCTGGGCCAATACGCCGATAACCATTTTCCAGTGCGCCATCTGGCTCTACGCCCTGAGCATTTTCTTGAGCGCGGCCACTCTTATCCCGGTGACTTACGTGATCCTGAGCTGCGGCCTGATTATCCTGATCTACACCATGATCGGCGGCCTGTGGGGAGTGTGCATCACCGATTCGCTGCAGTTTTTCATCCTGCTGCCGATCGCCGTGCTGGTGATGGTGTTGAGCCTGATCGAGGTGGGCGGGGTAGGTGAGCTGATCCG
>CAZSTM010000707.1:0-1796 GCA_964609635.1 uncultured Gemmatimonadales bacterium | reverse complement strand
TCAAAGCCTAGGGAAAACAAAAACTTAAGTTATTTTTCATGAATACTTCGGGCTAGGTTATTCCTAATTATTGTTTATTCTTAAACTCCCACTTTTGTTATCATCTCCATCCATTATTAACCTCCAGACAAATTACCGTAGGGGCACAGCATGCTGTGCCCCTACCATCGAAGATTCAAATCATTAGCGGTAGATGGCGTTAAAAAGCAGCTTGAAAGTCCCGTAGGTCTGGGCCCGGTTCTGCACGCCGAAACCGTAGAGCACTATATGGCCCGCCCCCAGGCTGACATCCACTACAGCCGGTTTGCCCTGGAGAAGTTTATCGCCGATTATCCAGCCGCTTAACAGAAGGTCGTCTTTCGGGTAACGGGCCACTACCCGGCGATCCACGTCGTTGGTTCTGGGGATCGCGGTAACCAGGGGGAAACCGGAAGAGTAGAATGCGGCGGCCTCCTCCGGCATCCCGTAACCCACCGGATGGCTGTTGTCCACTGCCAGGCGGAGCAGTGAACCCTGGCAAAAGAAATCTTTGCTGTCGACATTTTTCAAATCCCGGCGCACGGGTAGGTGAAATTTCTCGATGGGCAGGCTGCAGGCCCCGCGCAAACAGATCAGGGTCCCGCCTGCACGCACGAAGCGCTCCAGGTTTTCTACCCCCTGTTCACCGATACCGCCCCGGTATTCGGGCGGCATGTTGCGCAGGTTCGCGCTTGCGGACTCCCTGTGCGCCCCCTTGATTATGGCCTCGGCGCCCATGCTGGGCAGGATAATAACTTTGTAATCGGCGATCAGCCTGCCTTTTTGGACTCTCTGGTTGGTCAGGTGCCGGTAATCGAACTCGAAGCGGTCGAGGATCAGGCGTGTCCAGCCCTCATCCATGCTGGGTATCCAGCCCCGGTAGAGTCCGATTTTTCCCGGTTCCAGCGGCAGCAGGTCTTCGGCGAAGGTCCGTTTCACCTGATGCAGGCTTACCCGGCAGGTATCCGCCGTCCGGCGCAGGAGTGAGGAATCGCCCTGGACATGAAAAGTCCCGGCCGGCCATTTGCTTCCCAGGGCCTCAAAAGCACCCGGGTAACGCCGGATACCGGCGCCGGCCGTCAACAGCCGGTTTACCGCGCGATAGGCGTTGACATCCCGGCAGTCCAGGAGCGCAGAGCTTCCCGAGGAGAGCGCAGACGCCCGGGGAGCGGCTTTCAACAGGTCCAGGCGGGCCTCGAAGGGCTCCGCCGCTTCGACAACTTCCACCCCCATCATCAGCCCGACTGTCCAGCCGGCGTTGTCGTAAGGCGACACCGGCGGGCCGCCGGGATATTTTCTTATGTCCGGATATTCTTTCCGCTCCAGCAGGTCCTTGATAAACCTGCCGTAGGGCTGATCGAGCTTAAGCACCACAGTGCCGGCCGGAAAATTACGATTCCCGGCCTTGAAAGGGGCCTCGGCGCGGTGCATCTCACAGCGCGCGCGCTCGAATATTTTCAGCAGGCGGGCCACGCTGCCCGCATCGGGCTGGTTCGGCGGGATCAGGTAGGCGTAGGGAGCCTCGCCCTGGCTCAGCCTGAGGGCGTTTTCGGCCATATTGTAGAAACCGGCCAGGAACTCCCTGCGGTACTTGGAAGAAGCGCTAATCAGGGCTTTCTGGGAAATCAGCTGGTATTCGACTATGTCGCGCAGCCGCCACCAGCCTCCGGGCCAGGGCTCGATGAAATTAAGCTGCGGGCCGTACTGGGGCAGGCCTTTTTCGGTGCCTTCCAGCTCCGAGGGGTCGATAAATATCGGAGTGGCAATACGCACGCTGG
>CAZSTM010000706.1:0-1804 GCA_964609635.1 uncultured Gemmatimonadales bacterium | reverse complement strand
GCCAGTCATCCAGCACCTCTGCCTGCAGAATAAAATTGGAAGCCGCACCTGTGGTATCATAAAAGACGCCGGTATTGGAGATCACCGGGGCCTCGAGGTCCAGGATACTGAATGAGAAATATTCCCGGGGAGCGCCTTCGGGCACATAGCCGATATTTCCCTGTGCATCGGCCGCCGCGAGATAATATTCGACAACCCTGCCCGGGGACTGGCCGGGTATCTGTCCTTCGAAAGTACCGGCCTCTGTGTCAGATTCTGCCAGCACTACCCTGGTGAAAGTGTCGGTTCCGCGGAGACGCCAGTACAGCCTGACCTCATCGAGCTCGGTCTCCTCGGTAACCACGGCCTGTATGGGGTAAAAATCCAGGGATACGCCAACATCCGCAGGGGGATCGCCGGCTATCGAGGGCGCGGCGAGGTCAATGGATCTCTGTTGGGCGAGTTCACGGTAACGTTCTTGCGCGGCAGCCGCATGGGTGCGCAGCTGGTCCAGAGTCGCGCCCCCTGCCAGGGCGTAAGCCACCACCACCTCCCGGCCGGGTTTCAATTTCAAGGGTCCTGTGGAAAGCAGCTCGCTCCAGTCGTCCGCCGTGCCCGTCAGGGTATCCCCCACTCCCGAGGTCATCGAGGAGAACTTTTCCGTGCCGGTAAAACCGTCGGAAACCTCCTGCACGAAATTAATCGCCCTGAATCCGGCCACCTGCTGGGTGAGCAGAATATGTCCTACGTAAATATTCGACATCCCATCGTACATGTATGCCAGGCCGAGATCGCCATCGAAGCCCACCAGGTCGTCATCTCCCGAGCTCACCCAGGTGCCTACATCCCAGTCCAGGTGCTGTGCCATAAAGACTTCGGACAGTTCCGAGTCCTCGGGTCCCCGGAGGGTGTATTCGACAATCACATAATCATCATCGGCTGGTGCGCTCCAGGCGTAACTGGTCTGGTAAACTTTAACTCCCAGGGGGTTGGCCGCCTCGCTGTCGGCGTAAGCGGCTACTATTTCCTGGTCGGAGTAAACGCCTGGATTCAAGACCTGGACATTCCCTCCCTCGATCGGGGTGAAATCATGGTCGAATTCCACGGAATAACCTTTGGTCAGCTCGTTGAAGTCGGCATCCGAGACGCTGTCCGGCCCGGTGGCGATAAGCACCGCGCCCTGGTAAAGGTGGTCGGGGCTGGATGCCCCGGTATAGGGATACTGGAATCCCCCCCCGCTATAGCTGTCGGTGCCGATAACCCCGTAGTTGGTCAGCGAAAGGCCCGCTTTTCCCACGGTGTGGCCGGCCATACCCTTTATCAGCGGCTCAGGGGTTCCGCCCACGTTGAGCGCAAAAGATACCGTGCGGACCAGGCTTCCGCTGGTTACCCGGAGGAAAAAAGTTCGGGTTGCGGCTTCCGGAACCAGAGGAGAAAAGGCCAGCACGAAAGGAGACTGGGAGTTGGAGGCCTCGGTGCCGGTGGCCATATCGCCGAACGAGATAAAGCCTGAGTTCACCGCGACATCCGTGCTGTTGGAGATTACCGTGGCGGTTACCCCGGCGGCATCGCCGCCGTTGTTGATCAGGCTCAGGACCACCCGGGCCTGCTCGCCGGGAGTGATCAGGTTGTCGTCCCCTGCAGCGACTGAGATCGAGGTGATCGAGAAATGGGGCGAGGTGGCCGGCGCCAGTAGATTCAAGGCGGCCTCGGCATTGACAATCCCCCAACCGTACTCGTTGTCCGGCCCCGGAGGTCCCAGGTCCGTGGCGGAGCCGCGGATGGTCTCGGTTATCGAGTCCGGGGTGAGCTCCGGGTTGTACTG
>CAZSTM010000705.1:0-1819 GCA_964609635.1 uncultured Gemmatimonadales bacterium | reverse complement strand
TAGAAAGCCCGGAGAACCTTTCACCCCTGGAAAAACTGTTCATGGCCCGGGCCCTTTTCGTGCTTGAAAAAGACTCTCTGGCCTATGACTACTATTTCTGGTGTCTGGACAGCCTGGATGAGGTTGCCTCAACAGAGCTCTACCGCGATATGACGGATATTATGTTCGAAGAGGACCGGAAAAGCTATGAGAAGGCAAGTACCATCAGGGAAAAACAGATTTTTTTCCGCAAGTTCTGGAAATCCCGGGAAGCCCTGCCGGCAGCAGATTATAATGAGCGCCTGGTGGAACACTACCGCAGGCTTAACCATGCCAAGCGGAATTTCCCTATCAACATGAGAAATGGTTACGATGACCGCGGGCGGATTTATATCAAGCACGGTGAACCGGACCAGGAAGCAACGCTTATTTCATATGCGCGTGAAAATGTAAGCTGGCTCTATCGTAAAAAACCGAGGGACTTCATCTTCCACTTCCTCAGGAGCTACACCAACTATGAAATCCTCCACAATCTGCCTCCGGGGCTTTATGAGAGCAGGGGAGAGCTTGATCCATTTTATTACATGGCGGATATGAAGATTAAGAGTGGGGATTTCTCGGATTTTGATATAATGGAAATACAAATGGATGAAACCGAATTGCTGGTTCCCGCTTTTTCTCTGGGAGAGACCACGGAAACATTCAAGCCTTATCAGGGGATCGATCCCCTGAATTATTATTTCACGACAGCGGATTTCATATCCGCGAGCTCCAACAGCAACCTGTATGTCTATTACGGCCTGCCGCTGAGCGAAATAGAATTAAAACCGGACTCCTCAGGCAAGATGGTCGATTACGAGTGTACTTTCGCCGTATTCGACCAGGAATGGAACGAGGTTTCCCGGGCTTTGGACAGGCGCAGCTACCGGCTCATGCCGGACCTTGCGAAGATCGGCAAAGGATCGCTGCTAGTGGATAACCAGGTATTGAAGGTTCCTCCGGGAGATTACCATTATACAGTGAAAGTGAAAGATCTCAATTCCAGCCACCTTGGCATTTACCAGGGAGATATCGAGGTCACGCCCTATGAGCACGGCAGGTTCAATGTGAGCCGGCTTGTTCTGGCTACCGGAATATCCAGAGTTAAAAGGAGCGCAGAACCGGACAAGTTCGCTCGCGGCGGCCTGAGGGTGATGCCTCTGCCCTCGATGGCTTTCCGCCGGGACCAGGACGTTTTCATCTACTGCGAAATTTATTTTTTAACTAAAGGCGGCGACGGCAGGAAACACTACAATGTCGACTTTTCTATCCAGGCGGACAAACTGGACCGGAACCTGGCCTCCAAAGTCTTCGGCTCTTTAGGAAAGCTGGTGGGAAAAAAAGAAGAAAAAGAAAGGATAACCCTGACTTACGACAAGGAACAGGATAATCCCGAACGGGCTTTTCAGCAGGAATATACCACCATAGATATCAGCGAATCGCCGCCGGGGAAATATAGTGTGGAAATAACTGTAACTGATATCGCATCGGGTGATAAAGTGACCCGCAGCACCTATTTCACGATTACCC
Organism: uncultured Gemmatimonadales bacterium; assembly: GCA_964609635.1. Taxonomy (GTDB): domain Bacteria; phylum Gemmatimonadota; class Glassbacteria; order GWA2-58-10; family GWA2-58-10; genus JAFGTO01. The sequence goes on along the minus strand of CAZSTM010000705.1, from coordinate 271 downwards.
AGGCGGAATGACGTTCATTCAAGTTATCAAGCAATACATGCCTGTGCTTTCATGCCTGTTTTTTAATTGCATCTTTGCTTATAGGCACTCCAGTTATAATTGCCGGTTAAATATATTTGGCTGACCTGGATTTTTTTAACGATAGGAAATGGCTTGCCGGGAAAATTCTCACATTATTTTCCACGGAAAAGAAACTCTTGACTCCTTGTGCACTTCATGCTGAAGCTACGCTGTAATTAATGTTGATAAATCCTTCATCTCTTAGGTCTAT
>CAZSTM010000704.1:0-1828 GCA_964609635.1 uncultured Gemmatimonadales bacterium | reverse complement strand
TTAAAGGTATCATTTTTGCTCTCATCGCCTGGCTTGTCGTTTTTCTGGCCTTTCTGCAAACCGACACACTTTTAGATATTACCAGTACTGTTTTCGTTATCGGCACAGTTGTGTCTTTGCTCTTTATCGCCTTCAGTCTTGGGGACATGGGCGAAGCCGTAGGTTTTGTGTTAGGGAGAAACAGAGAGATCGCACGTGGAAAGTATTTGAAACTCTCTCATCTATTCAGCGCTGTGGGAGATTACGGGATTTTCTGCGGGTTGTTGGGGACTATTATCGGTCTCCGCCTGATGTTGGAAACCATGAGTGATCCCTCGACTATCGGTCCCAAAATATCTGTGTCGTTCGTTACGTTTTTGTACGGAATTATTATTAAACTTCTGGCAGTTCTGGCTCAACGAAAATTGGAGCTTTGCACCGTGACGGATGAAAGCTATGAAATAAAGCCCAGAAAACAGCTCGGATCATTTGTAATCGGTGGTATCCTGTTTTGCCTGATTGTTGTATTGGCCATTGGTCGAGATGGCAGCATTGTTACATTTTTTGACGCCGCTTCTATTTTTATGATGCTCGGCGGCTCTCTCTCCTTCGCGCTTCTCTTCGTTCCCGGAGCGAATATTATCGATTCGTTCAAAGCAGCTTTCTCTTCGAGTGAGGTTACAGCCGGTCAGGCAAAAAGTGCGCTTGGAGTGTTCGCCCGGTTCAACGATGTGGTGGTTTCGCTGGCGATTATTACAGTGGTGGCTATGTCGATCGCCTTGTTCTCAACGATGGGTGATCCTTCGACTATCGGTCCAAAGATGGCGGTGATCCTGATTTCGACCTATTATGGGATTATGTTCATCTGCTTTATCCGGGGACTGTTCTGCATCGTGCAGAGAAGGCTCGCCGGTATGGGTGAGCAGATCGATGAAAAGCCGGTTTTTACCGCCAACGCGGTGATTTTATTAGGCCTGGCAGGATTCTTCATGTTCGTATTCATCCTGATCATGTCGATATAGCGGCTGGATCGGCGCCGGTCGGCAGCGGGAAATAAAAAGGCTGTCCTTTTGGGATAGCCTTTTGACCCGTACAAGCGGGTAACATCTCAGGTGACTGCAGCAGTCGGCACTACAATCTATTTGAGAAAAGCAGACGTTATTCAATACTTGATGAGCAGGAATTATTTGAGAAGATGCCTATCCAGCGCATGAAGTCGGACCGGGCTATGCCCGGCCGCTTATGCGCAGACCGTTAGGCAGCATAATTATGCGCAGCAGGATACCATGATGAGAAAAATTCTATTGACTGCGGCAGTGGTGATGATCTCGGCGGCCTGTGGTTCCGAGGCAACTACCGAGGAAGATCTGCAAGTCATCAATCCGCACATTTCAACTATGACTACAAAGTACGACGTTTTTGGTCAAGCAAGCAAGGTTGTTTCAAAGGATGGACTAACCTTGTTGGAATTTGAGTACCATGGATCGTATTTACAAAAGGCAACCGTGATTTTCTATTTTGAAAACACAGGCAAAAGTGGAGATTATGAATTCAGTGTAAAATTGTCTGAAAAAAAGATCGGCCCTTTCGGGCCCGCACCCAAACCCCCGGGTTTGCAGATAACTAGCACCCTTCGGGTGGAGGCAAATAAGAAGTACGCCCTTAGAATAACCGTTAAGTTTGGTGATTCGATGACAACCGGTCACGATGATTTCTTGAGGGAGTTTACCATTCGGTGGGTTCGGAATAAAACGGTTCTGGATAAATTAAAAATGAAAGTCCCCGCATGGCATGCCGAAATAGAAACATTGCAGTTGGCCGAATTCCCAAAAACTGAGGGTGAGACCCC
>CAZSTM010000703.1:0-1835 GCA_964609635.1 uncultured Gemmatimonadales bacterium | reverse complement strand
CTATAGGGCAACCCTGCCCAAGCCCCATGTTTTCTTACGCACCGGTGGTAGTGTGCTTAGGACCTACAGCCCACAGCCTATAGTCTGTTTTCTTGGAATTACGGGCCGCTTTCATCATACTGGAACACCTCTTCCACGGTGACACCGAAAGTGCGGGCGATCTTGATTGCCAGGGTCAGGGAGGGGGTGTACTTACCGGCCTCCAAGGCGATTATGGTCTGGCGGGTTACGCCCACCCGTTCGGCAAGCTGCTGCTGGGTCATCTCGCCGTGGTCAAAGCGCAGGCGGCGGATTTTGTTGGTCAGTTTATTTTTCATTGGCCCGCATCCCCGGATTTTTTTCACCCCAGCCGGCGTACTGCGCCAGGATCGAGATCGGCTGTACCAGCAATCCCACGGCGAACCCGCAAAGGCCCATGAAAAAAACAGCGTTAAGAGGCACAGAACCCGCGCCCCTGAGCGCGTGAAGGGCTGCCAGAACCAGGCCTCCGAGCACCAGCGTTATTCCCAACCCCAACAGACCCACCCGTTGCGCCCTGCCGACTATCGCCTCATCGCGCTTATCTATCTCGACTGCCTTCAACCCCTTTCGCATGACCAGGAACACCACTCCGAAAGAAATCATCGCTATAACTCCAAATAGATTTGCTGCCAGGTCCTGCGCCCCGATCGGAAAAATCAGTAGAAAAGGGGTGAGCACGAATAAAAGTATGATCAGGCCTATCCAGGCGCTTTTCTGCAGGCCGGCCATCTCGCGGAAGCTGTCCAGAAAAGGGCCGGACTCTTGCGAATCTCTGCGGTAGAGCACCAGGGTGGCCACCGACTGGACGATCTCCAATACCATCACTCCGACCATGCACAAGTAGAAAAAGATGATTGACGAGACGGCCTTGAAATCATTGGCGAACGGAATATAGACGCAGGCGGCTACGAAATAGAGCCAGAAGATAAAAAAACCGGCGCGTTGTGCATTCCCCCCGATCTGCTGGTCGCGCTCATCATGGAGTATCTCTCCCTTTTTCTTCCTGAGGTACAACGGCGAGAACCCCAATAACCCCAACAGGCCTAACCCACTCCATGCCGCCCGGAAAGGTATCAACTGAATAAGTATCAGAATCACCGCCGCAGTCAGCGCGATCACCGCCAGGTTATACCAGGCCATTTTCTGCATGGGTCTCATGCGTGTTCTCCTTTTCGAATAGTAAAAATAGTAAAACCGTCCAGCATAATTATATTACACCTAACGCAGTAATTCACGGGGAGTCGGCGGTTTTTACCAGCACGTAAACCAGAAATGCCAGCAATCCTACACTGAAACCGCAAAATCCCACCAGGGGAAACAGAATTAGATTAACCGCCCCCGGACCACTCAGGGCATAGAGAACGGCTATTGCCAGTAAGCCGGCCGACACAGTGATCGAGAGTCCCCAAAGCCTTAATCTCCTGGCCTTGCAGCTTATCGCCTCATCACGCTCGTCCTGCTCATCAGGTGTCATTCCGGCCGGGATTGCAAAGAAAAGAATTACGGCAGCAAGAAAGAACATAAGACCCAGAGCTAACTCTTCAATTTTCTGCCCTGTAACGGGAAATAATAAAAGGAAGACAATCAGTACAGGCCCGGTTCCCAACAGGACAGGCAAGGATTCTTTCTGCAGCTTTGTCATACCCCGGAGGCTTTCCAGTATTCCACCTGGTTTTTCCTTGCTCCAGCCGAACAGCACCAGGACGGCCAGAGATATAACGGTAAAGAAAAGCAGAATTCCTATATAGAAATAAAGGGCAAATACTCGATGCTCAATAGGACTTTCATCCAGATCCATAAGGATGTAAATGCCG
>CAZSTM010000702.1:0-1836 GCA_964609635.1 uncultured Gemmatimonadales bacterium | reverse complement strand
CGGTAAGAGTAAAATCTTCTGTTGTTGAGGTTGAGAATTTCTTCAACCATTCTATAACATCCTGGATCTCATAATCATTCAGATAATCCAGATTTTGCTTTTCAGATTCCTGTTTGATAAATTCAGCAATGTTTTCAATTCCGTAATTTTCTTTCATCTCAGTACGCCCCTTGTATTATTGTAACAGATAATTAATACATCCGGGTCATTTTAATCTATAATATATCCAACTAAATGTCAATTTTTTGCGTTTTTAGGCATTTACGAATCCAATGCAAATGAGATCCCGTTCCATAGGCGATCATCACCATAATATCTATTAAAAAATCTTTCAGTTGGAAATCCTCCATTGGGATCTTCTGTATCCTGTTCTCAAATTTCTCTCTAAGCAAAAGCGAAAAATAAGCGAAAATGTTGACTTCCAGACTATCTGTATTTAAATTGGCCCAGGTACCAGACGGGTACTCCGGCCAGGGTAAACACTCTGGATTTACCGGTGGTGGGTTCCCCGGGTTTCGGCGCGCAAAAGGTACGGGGCGTGCTGTAGGGGTAAATCACTTCAGGACGGACTGTATATACTCCAGAACTTCGGCGGGGCTTATAGTATCCATGCAGGGCCAGTGCGGGCAGCGCTCCTCGAGGCAGTCATAGATGCCCGGGCATTCAGTTTTGGGCAGGAAAACCTTTATCCTGCCGGGGCCCAGCGGCCCCCACCGTGTGGGGTGGTGCACCCGCACCGGGGAATAGATACCCGCCAGCGGGACCCCGAGCGCAGCGGCCAGGTGCAAAGGCCCGGTGCTGGGCGCGACCAGCGCATCGGCTGCGGCGATCAGGCCGATTAAATCCTCCAGAGACATCTTTTTACCCACGCGCACGGGCTTGTGGCCCTCCATCCCACCGCTTAGGCGTTCCAGCAGGACCTGTTCTTTTTCGCCGCCGGTCAGCAGTATCCTTACGCCGCTATCCCCTTCTACCAGGCCGCGGATCAGCCCGGCATAGTGCTCCTGCGGCCAGTTCAGGGCGCTGCCGCCCATCCCCGGATGGACCAGCACCAGGGGACCGGGGTCGAAACCGCGGAACTCGGTGTCGATATATTCGCGCGCGCGCTCCAGGGCCTCCCCGGTCGGCTTGACCGACGGGTGCGGCAGGTCTGCCGCGCTCACTCCCAGGGGGGCCAACAGCTCCACATTGTACCGGGCCTCGTTTTTCTCGGCCAGGCTGCGCTTTTGACGCACGGTACGGTTGAAAAAAAGGGGGGCGTACCATTTAACCAGCGGACCGATACGTAAGGGTATGCGCGCTTTGCGCACCAGGCGGGCGTTTTTGAGCGAATGGACCATCACCACCGCGCAGGTATAGCCTCCGGCCCGTAAGACAGCCGCGGTTGGCCCCAGGTCCGAGCTGTCATGGGCGCCGCTGTCGGTGAGCACCCGGTCTAGGCTGGGGTTCCCCTGCAGGAGAGGCGCGGCATAAGCGGAGCATAAAAGGTCTATCCGCGCCCCGGGAAGCTGCGCCCTTAAGATTTCTATCGCCGGGGTGGCCAGCACCAGGTCGCCGATCCTGTCGTTGCGGATGATAAGGATTTTTTCAGGGCTGGAGCTTTTTTTCAATCCGATACCTTCTAATATGAAAACAATCGTCCAAAAGGGCCTGTTTCATGGGTTTCGGGAAGAATCCGCAGGGGCGACCGACCGGTCGCCCGCACATCGGCGAGGCATGGCGCGCCGTGCCCGAAGACAACCTAATCGCCCTTCGGGGTGTCCCTATCACCTGCCGCCCGTGAAGCGGCGCGCCCCATTTCCCAGCACCTGGCATAACTGACCAGCATGGTGACCG
>CAZSTM010000701.1:0-1838 GCA_964609635.1 uncultured Gemmatimonadales bacterium | reverse complement strand
CGGCTTTGCGCCAACTGTAAACCGGGGAGAGGATATGAAAAAGCTTTACAGCCCTTCGATTATCTGGACAGCAGCATTCATTTTATTGTTGCAGAGCTCCCTTGCGGCCTCGTTCAAGGCACCCTCAGGAGTCAAACTCCCTCTCGAGCTCGAGCTGGTCAGCGAAGGCCGCTCGCAGTGGGAAAGCGAGGGCGATACCTGGCGGCTGGCCGGCGGAACCGATGGCCTGATCGAAGCCCCGGCCTGGTGGAGCGGCAACCGTCCGCCGCGCGGCGAGATGGCCATAATGGAGATCGAATACCGCGACAACCTGGCTCACCCGGCGACAGCATACATTTACAGCGGGATGGACACCGGCGGGGGCTACAGCGAGCTGCACCGCTTCGGCGGTGTGGGGGACGGTCTCTGGAAGCCGGCGCGCATACCCTGCCCGGCGGATTTAATCTTCCTCTACCTGCCGAAAAATACCCTGCGTTTCAGAATTGTCTCCCCGGGCGAACTCGAGGTCCGCTCCGTCAGGCTGGTTGCTCCGGCGCCCGATGATGAAAAAAGCTACAACCGGGAGACCCGCGAGTGGGTACGACGCGAGCAGACCGGGCGCGCGCATATCGATTCGATCTATTACACCGGAGCCCAGAGTCCGGTGCTTCCCGGCGACTGGGCCGGCCGGCCCCTGGTTCCTTTCAAGCGCAGCTATATGTCCCTGGTCGAACCGATCAGCGCTCCCCAGGCCGGAGAGACTCAGTTCCCGGTCACGGCTAAAATGGCCCGCAACGAGTACGAGCCCGTTCAACTCGGGGTTTATGCCAACGGCCGGGACCTGAAAGACGTGGTGGTCTCGGTCGACCCCATCCGCGATACCGGCGGCAGGGAGACGGTAACCTCCAAAGTGCGGGTTGCCGAGTACTCGATAGTCAGAGGTCGCCGGCACAGCTATTTCCTGGATCCCTTCCCCCAGCGCCTCTGGCCGGCATATCCTTTCGAGGTCGAGGCCGGCAGGAGCCACCTGTTGCTTATCGACCTGAAAACCGAAGAAAAAAGCTCTGCGCCGGGGACTTATCATACCATGATCCGCATTAATGCCAGGGGAGTTCAGGAGGTCGCGGTTCCGCTTACCGTGGAGGTGCTTCCCTATCGCCTGCTGAGTATGGAAGAAGCCGGGCTCAAGCTGGGAGGATGCACCAGCGGACTGATCCCCGAGTACGAGCTGGCCGCCTTGAGGGAATACAACCACAACATGGTAAACATCTGGTATGCCTCCGAGAGGCCGGTGTTAAGCAAGAAAGGCGACTCCTTCGAGATGGATTTCCGGGTGCTGGACGACTGGATGGCGGCAGCCAAGCGCCAGGGGTTCACCGATATGGTGTACTTCCTGGGGGGCAACCCCTACAGTTTCCCGCGCACCATGCACCTGCCCCGCACCCTGGCCGAGTGCCTTTTCGGGGTGGAAGGCGAGGACTGGACCAGGCTCTCCTATGAAGACCCGGACAATGTTCCGCCCCGGGTGGTGCCCCATATGGTCGAGTGGGCCCGGCGATTCGGCGAGCACGCCAGGGCCAACGGCTGGCCTAATATCATCCTCACTCCCTTCGATGAACCGGCCAAGTATGTCCAGTACACCTCAGGCATGGGACATCTCACCTATATCAAGCCGCAGTTTATCCGGCAGATCGAGCTTCTGCGCAAGGGCTGGCCAGGGGTGCAGATCTACGGTTCGATTCACCACTACTACGGCGGCATCGATTTCCTGCCCTACGTGGATATATTCTGTACCAACGCCATCGCCGAGAACTGGAACCTGGCCGAGGAGGTGCGCGAGGCGGGCAAGACCCTCTGGC
>CAZSTM010000700.1:0-1848 GCA_964609635.1 uncultured Gemmatimonadales bacterium | reverse complement strand
GAAAACGTTTTCCCCATGATTCCTCCGGGGCAAATGGCCACGGACATTATCGAATGATCGGATACTGATGCCGCAACACATAATTAAGATAGGAGCAAAGTCACAAAGTGGCAAAGGGACAAAGTGGCAAAGAGAAAGTAAAAACTTAGAGGGATCTGCTTGTTTGGCAAAAAGCGATGGAGCTTGTGACGGAAATCTATCGACTATCAGAGACATTTCCAAATGAAGAAAATTTTGGGCTGACCGCCCAAATGAGACGTTGTGCTGTTTCTATTCCAAGCAATATGGCGGAAGGGTACGGTCGAAATTCAACTCATGACTTTATTCGTTTTTTGCGTATTGCTGCAGGCTCTCTGTTTGAATTGCAGACACAGATAGAAATTTCCTTGAATCTCGGGTATTTGAAAAAAGGTAACTTCAATAAACTGTATGGAGCTACTAAAGAAATTGAAAGAATGCTTTGTAGTTTAATCAAGAAATTGCAGAGTATCATTTCTCAGTAACTTTGCTACTTTACCACTTTGCCACTTTATCACCTTATTTCTTTGTAGATGCAGGAAAACAAATAGATACTTATGTATCATAACACTAGTCTTTCCGGGGAGTAAGTTAGATGCGACACACCATTTCACTGCTGGTCGAGAATAAATTCGGGGTCTATTCCCGTATCGCGGGACTTTTCAGCGGTAAAGGTTTCAACATGGACTCTATCTGTGTGGGTGAGACCGACAACCCCGAACACAGCCGCATGACTATCGTATCCACCGGGGACGACATGGTCATCGAGCAGATTATCAAGCAGCTGCGCAAGCTCATCGACGTTATCAAGGTCACCGATCTGACCCACGAGGACCATGTCAACCGGGAGATGGCGCTGATCAAGCTCAACTGCACGAGCTCCACGCGCAATTCCATCGTGCAGATCGTGGATATCTTTCGGGCCAAGATTGTCGACATCTCTCCCAAGACCCTGACCGTGGAGGTTACCGGCAGCGACAAGAAAGTCCAGGCGATAGTAAACATGCTCCAGCCGTTCGGCATTCGTGAAATCGCACGTACCGGAATCGTGGCCTTGAAACGCGAATACTCCGGCAAGAGTCCGGACTGGTCTCCGGGCGAAAAGCGGGCCTTTGTCTGACAAGCGGCATGGTTGCCCGGGATCCCGTAGGGGCACAGCATGCTGTTCCCGCACCGTGGTGTGTATTCTCCTCTTGAGAGGAGTACCCGCGCCGGCGGGCGGGGTGTGTAATATACAAAGTTCAACGAAAAATACTTTTATAGTCTGTGAATTTTTATAAGGAGGCAGTTTAATGAAAATGTTGTATGATAAGGACTCCAAGTCCAGGGCCTTGAAATCTCGCAAGATCGCGGTAATCGGCTACGGCAGCCAGGGGCACGCTCAGGCGCAGAACCTGCGTGAGAGCGGCTACGATGTGATTGTGAGCGAGCTTAAGGGTACGGCGAATTTCAAGCAGGCCGTGGCCGAAGGTTTCAAGCCGGTTTCCGCGGCCGAGGCGGCCGGGGCGGCAGAGGTGATCCAGCTTCTTTTGCCCGACCAGATACAGGCGGACATCTATCGCGACTCGATCGCCTCCCGGATGACCAAGGGCAAGGCCCTGGTATTCAGCCACGGGTTTAACATCCATTTCGGCCAGATCGTGCCTCCCGCAGATGTAGATGTTTTCATGGTAGCGCCCAAAGGGCCGGGGCACCTGGTGCGCCGGGTCTATCTGGACGGCGGCGGGGTGCCGGCTCTGATCGCGGTCCAGCAGAACCCGACCGGCAAAGCACGCGAGTTGGCCCTGGAGTACGCCTGCGGTATCGGCGCCGGACGGGCCGGAATTATCG
>CAZSTM010000699.1:0-1848 GCA_964609635.1 uncultured Gemmatimonadales bacterium | reverse complement strand
CGAGCTCAATTTCGGTGTCAGTGTCCGGAACCGTAGTACCTTCGACCCGGACAACGGCCTGCTCGGCACCATGCTCGCTCCCTATGACAATTTCAGCCTGGACTGGTCTCTCTTCTACAACAAGGGCCAGGCGGTACCGGTTTATGATACTCCCTGGGGACCGGCGGATTACAGCTACCGGGGCGCAAACTACGACATCGATTACCGGCACACTTTCCTGCTCACCGGCGGCAATGTTTCGGATGTGCTTTCCGCAGGGCTGGAATATCTTTACCAGGATTACGACCAGAAGGGGACTTACGGAGTACTGGCCGAAAATATCTACACCGCCAGTGTCTACGCGCACAACCAGGCGCTGTTTCTCGAAGACGCCCTGAGCCTCAATACAGGCTTTCGCTACGACAGCCACCAGGAAATCGATGCCGGCACAACCGGCATGGTCGGACTGGCCTATGATATCCGCCGGGCGGGACTGATCCTGCGCGCCAATGTCGGCTCGGCTTTCCGCGCCCCCTCGGTTTTCGAGCTTTTCAGCCTGCACGGCAACCTGGACCTGGATCCGGAAACCAGCCTCAGCTATGAATTCGGCATCGAAAAGTACACCCTGGATAAAAAACTTCGCCTGGGGCTTGGTTACTGGTTCACCAAAGCGGACGACCTGATTGTCTGGGTTACGACCAGTCCTGACAAAATGCTGGGGCAGTACATGAATTTCGACAAGGCGGAGAGCAAAGGCGTCGAGGCTGTGATGGAGCTCAGACCCTATCGAAACTGGAGATTTGGTCTCAACTACACTTACACCGACAGCCGTAAGCTGGATAAAGCCACGCACACCTGGTCGCGGAACGTGCAGCTGCCCTTTAACAAGCTCAACCTGAATGCCACCTGGATGAGCCGGCGGGCTTCGGTCAGCCTGGACGGTTACCTGGTGGACGGCTCCCGCCTGCGCTGGAACGGCGTGGACAGGATGGACAGCTATTTCAAACTGGACCTGACCGGCAGAATCCCGCTGAATAAACAATTTACGGGCACTGTGAGGCTGCTCAACCTGCTGGACGAGGATTATTTCGAGGGAATGGGCTACCGGGAAGCCGGCATAGGCGTTTATGCGGGACTGAAGCTGAATCATTAATTGAAATAATCAACAGAGGATGTAGAGGCGGTTCGCGAACCGCCTCTACAATCCAATTTTTTATTTTAGAGCGATGGCATTTTCCAAACATAAATACCAAAGGCTGATCACGCTTTCCCTGGCCCTCTCATGCTGGATGCACCTGCTCATGGGGTTCATCCCGGAGTCGGTTGGAGAGTGGCTTATCGGCCCTTCCCGGCTGCCGGCCCCGGCTTACCGGATCGAGGTCATTCCCCTTGCCAGGCAGTCTGCTCCCCGCTATGCAACCTCCATCAGCCCGGAACGCGCCGCGGCAAACCGGAAATCCATCATCCCCCCGGCGGATTCTCTCCGGCCCAGGTTAAGAGCGGCGGACAGCGCAGTACAACTGGTATTATCCGAACCGGACCTTGCAACTGAAACCGCCCGGCGGGGAAAATATCTGGAAAACCCCTCCAGCGAGACGACATTCAACGATACGCGGGCCGATTCCTCATCTCTGGTTCAAGCGTACATTTCCGCTGTTCTGGATCAAGTCCGCACCAGGCGGCGTTATCCCGAAGCCGCCCGCCGCATGGGACAGGAGGGAGAGGTTCTGCTGGCCTTTTCGATCAACCGCGGGGGATCGCTCAATGGCAAGATCGAACTGCTGAGTCCCTGCCGCTACGGGCTGCTTAACCGCTCCGCATGTAGAAGTATCGAGCGCTCGGCTCCCTTCCCGCCCCGGCCGGCTCCCG
>CAZSTM010000698.1:0-1853 GCA_964609635.1 uncultured Gemmatimonadales bacterium | reverse complement strand
ATAATCGATTACATCCCGGCGCGTTATTCTCTCCAGGTCGGACATGTGTCCGACAATACTATGATGGTAGGGATGGGCTTTAAAAGTTGTCGATAGGAAATCCTCGATCAGTTTACCGATAGGGCGGGTTTCGAGGCCCAGGCGGCGCTCCTCCATGACCACGTCTTTTTCTTTGTAGAATTCGCGGAACACCGGACTCAAAAAGCGATCAGATTCCATAGCCATCCAGAATTCCAGCCGGTTGGAAGGCAGGCTGTTGATATACTGGGTGGCGTCGCTGCTGGTATAAGCATTAAGCCCCACACCACCCTCGCTGATCATCATATCAAAATATTCATCTGTAACTACACATTCCTTGGCTTTTAAACGAAGCTCCTCAAACTCTCTTTCATACCCGGCAATCAAAACAGTATCCGGAGCGACTTTTCCTTTTTCGCTTTTCAACTTATCGTAGAGCTTATCCAGCTTGGTAAACAACTCCACCTCGGCCTCAAAGTTATTGGTGCCCACTTCTTTTGACCCTTTGAAAGCCATGTGCTCCAGAAGGTGGGAAATGCCGGTGATTCCGTAGCTCTCATTGGCGCTTCCCACATCGGCGTACATATGGAAGGAGACCACGGGTGCCTGGTGACGTTCGAGCACCAGGAATTTCATACCGTTTTCCAGGGTGAATTCTGTAACTGCATCCCTGATATGGTCGAACGACTGCGGATAAACCGGCTTTTGCAAACCGGGCGCCAGGATCAGGATCAGCAGTACAAGCACGAATTTTTTCAGGTGCATTTGACAGCCTCCCAGATAAGTTGCTCAAAAAAGGTGTCTTATCGGCCGACCGGCTGCGGCCGTCGCTGGAAACACTCTAAGTGTGGTGCACCGAAGGAGTTGCCTGCGACTTTTTGAAGGCCCGGCGGTTATTAGGCACAAGTTGACAGTCTGCTTCCCGATCAGACCAGGCCGAGGGCCACCATGGCTTTGGCGATCTTGATGAACCCGGCGATATTTGCTCCGTTGACATAGTTACCGGGTGTTCCATATTCCTCCGCGATCTCGTAGCAGAGTTTGTGGATGCCTTTCATGATTTCAGCGAGTCTTTTTTCGGTGTATTCGAAAGACCAGGCGTCACGGCTGGCGTTCTGCTGCATTTCCAGGGCAGAGGTAGCCACGCCGCCGGCATTGGCCGCCTTGCCGGGGCCGTAGGAGATCCCGGCTTCTAGAAAAACTTTGATTCCCTCAGGAGTGGTAGGCATGTTCGCCCCTTCGCCCACCGCCATGCAGCCGTTCTCGACCAATTTGGCCGCATCGTGACCGTTGATTTCATTCTCGGTGGCGGAGGGCATGGCAACCTGGCAGGGGATCTCCCAGATATTACCGTTGGGTAAATATTTGGCCCTTTTGCGGTACTGCAGGTAGTCTTTGATCCGGCGCCGCTCCACCTCCTTGAGCTGCTTTACCAGAGGTAGATCGATCCCCTTTTGGTCGTAGATCACCCCGTTGGAGTCGGAGCAGGCCACCACTTTGCCGCCAAGCTGGTGGATTTTCTCGATGGTGTAAATGGCCACGTTACCGGCGCCTGAAACCAGACAGACTTTACCGTCGAACGATTCCCCACGCATTTTCAGCATCTCATCGACAAAAAAGACTGTACCGTAACCGGTAGCTTCCGTGCGAACCATCGAACCGCCCCAGTCCAGCCCCTTGCCGGTGAGCACTCCGGATTCGTAGCGGTTGGTGATGCGTTTGTACTGACCGAACATGTAGCCGATCTCCCGGCTGCTGACCCCGATGTCTCCGGCCGGCACATCGGTGTATTCTCCCAGGTGGCGGTAGAGCTCGATTATGAAACTCTGGCAGAA
>CAZSTM010000697.1:0-1882 GCA_964609635.1 uncultured Gemmatimonadales bacterium | reverse complement strand
CCGATCGGTCGCCCCTACGGGCTGGTTCAGCGTGTCTGGAAAAATACGTAATCGAGCTTTTGAATTACAATACTAAAGACTGAAAGCGCACCCAAAGCCCGACTTCATGATTAAACGGCACGTTTACGGCTAATCTGCTTGGACAAGATTAATCAACATTTGGGTTTTCACCTTGGACAGGTAATCCACCCGGCGCCTGCCATCATGATTAAACGGCACGTTTATTCTTTTTGCCTTCCTTCTTGTTGGCAGACGGTTTTTCCATTTTATTCGGGTGATCGACAACCACCTGTTTGAGTAAATCCCTGGCGAAGCTTAAAAACCGCTCGCAATCGGCGAGCATGGATTCCGCCTCGGAGCGGCTTACCGGGGGCATGCCCTCCCGCCGCTCTCCCTCATCGCGGTTCCTGTAACTCTTATCCACAATCAGGCCGTACTCTTTGGGCACCTCTCCGGGCTGCACGAAAATGTTGTGGAAGGTCTGGATCACTATCTGATGTTTCGAGAAATCCTGCATCTTGGTGGCCAGCAGGCCTTTGACCGCATAGAAATTAGCGTAGTAGATACGATTAACCGTTTCTACCAGATTATCGCTCTTGAGCAATATCTCCGCATCTTTCTTGGTCTCGAAGGCCCGTTGGATACGGTACTTCGCCAGATCGAGGAACATCTCTTTCATTTTACGCCTTCGCTTTTTAGTTATCCGCTCACAGGTGGCAGCCTCGAAAAAGCCGCCTGCATGATCAGCCGAAGACTTGCGCGGTTTCTTGCGCAACACCGGCACGTTTTCAGCCGGTGAGCTGGTCCAGGTTTTTCTCCAGCCGGGCCAGGGTTTCGCGATAGGACTGTTCTTTCTGACGGTCCTTCTCTACTACCTCGGCGGGCGCATTCTCGAGGAATTTCTTGTTGGAGAGCTTTTTCCCCAGTCCTGCCAAGACATCCTTAAGTCTTTCGACTTCCTTTGCGAGCTTGGCCCGCTCGCGCTCCAGGTCAATCAGGCCTTTGAGCGGCACGAACAGCTCGGTAGAACCCACCACCGCCACACCGCTGGCGGGTGGTTTATTTGACTCACCGATGAACGAAATTTTCTCCAGCCGGGCCAGAAATTTTATCATCTCCCCGTAGTCGGTAACAATCTCCTTTACCTTTTCATCCGCGGGGATCACCGCCAGGTCGGCGTATCTTGAGGGCGGAACGTTCATCTCGCTGCGGATAGTGCGCACGCTGACGATAATCTCCTGCAGCAGGGACATCTGAGTCTCCGCCTCGCGGTCGATCCTAGTGCCTTGCGATTCGACCCACGGCCTGCTGTAGATGGATTCCCCCTCATGCGGCAGCTTCTGCCAGATACCCTCGGTGATAAACGGCATAAAAGGATGCAGCAGGCGCAGAGAGCTCTCGAGAACGTGCCACAATACCCAGCGGGTGCGCTCGGCCGCCTGGTCATTCCCCTCGATCCTGAGCTTGCTTAACTCGATATACCAATCGCAGTAATCGTGCCAGATGAAATTGTATATCGTTGCTGCGGCCTCATTGAGCCGAAAGACATCGAGACCGGCGGTCATCTCGGCGGCGCAGGCTTGAAGGCGGCTCAGGATCCAGCGCTCTGCCAGCTCCTGGTCGCCGAATTCCGGAGCCTTGGCCTGCCGGTGAGGACTGTAACCGGGTGGAAAATTCATCAGCACGAATCGGCTGGCGTTCCAGAGCTTGTTGGCGAAATTACGCCCCAGGTGGAATTTTTCGCTGGAAAGGTAGAGATCGGTACCGGTGGCCGCGATCGAGATCAGGGTGAAACGCATGGCATCCGCGCCGAACTCATCGATAACATCCAGCGGGTCGATGGTGTTGCCGCGAGATTTGCTCATAGCCTGGCCGGTTTCAT
>CAZSTM010000696.1:0-1884 GCA_964609635.1 uncultured Gemmatimonadales bacterium | reverse complement strand
TTTTTAAATGCTAAACAAAATGTTCACTGCAAGTTCCTAACCGGACATTACTGGGCACAGGGGGATTTTCTTTTCTCCTGACTACTGAATTTCGACTCCTGACTTCTGTATTTATAAGAGTGCTCGCCGCTCCGGCGGATCGACTCAATCCAGTACGATTTCCTCGATACGCTCCAGTTGTGCCTGGCCCAGACGGTGGTTCTCATCCGCCGCGGTAAGTATGTAAGTAGGCTCCCGGCCCGCCTCTGCCAGGGAAGGAAAGCCATTGGCGGCCCTCTGGCGCTCGATTATCCTCCAACCTACCCGGTCGATAGCCACCGGGTCGGTCGAGCCCAGGACACTGCCCGCAGGCCAGCTCCACTGCGGCTTGAAAGGCGGCCCGCCCTCGTATTGGGCGGTAAAAGCCTCGCAGAGAATAAGCACGTTTTTCTCTCGAAGGAACTCTACCCGGTTAAGGTCCGCCACGTAAGGGTCGCCCCGGTTCAGGTGGTACTTGTTGGGGTTGTGAACCGCTCCGTAGTAGTTTTTCATGCCCACGGACAGTCCCACTATACCATGATCCTTGAGCACCGGCAGGTTGACCAGTACATCGCAGGTATTGGTCACCAGACGGCTGAAGAGGCTGCCCACGCTGCCTTCGATAGTCAGGCTGCTGCCGAATCCCGCCCGGTCATTGCCGTAACACTGCACCCGTCCTCGCGTGGTAATTTCGAACCCGGCCTTGCGCAGGTCGCGGTCCGAGCGCTCCCAGATGATAATTCGCTTGACAGCGGGCAGGCTGTCGATAATCTGGGAGCATACCGCGTGGACAAAAGCCGGCGAGCTCGACACTCCCCTGACCGCCAGGCAGTTCGGTTTCAAGCCCACTGTTTCAGCATCTCCCAGGACATACCTCCAGCACCCGGCAAGAGAGGCTTCGCCGGTAAGCTCTCTCATCACGCGAGCGACCATTTCCGAGGCGACTTTTTCTTCCGGCGGCCGGCCCACAGCCTTGTATGCCGCATCCCTGGCGGTTACCACCCGCGAAACAGCTCTTTGAGCTTCCTCCCTGTAGGCCGAGAGGCATCTGTTGAAAGTTCCGGCGGCCAAAGCCAGCGTCCCTTGAGCCAGGAACCGTCTTCGACGCATGTTTATCTAAACCCCCTGGGATCAGGTCAATCCAGGTGCGAACTAAAGTCTGAATCGTACAAGGGCACAACAGGCTGTGCCCCTATAATTTTCGCAAAGACTGTTATCCCTCGTTCGTGAATGAACGGCACCCATCATGATTAAACGGCACGTTTATAAAAAATACCGGCGGTGTAGCCTACCACCTGGCTGTAGTCTCCCGAGGTATCGCCGCTGGTGGCATAAAACAGGTTTTCACCGGTTTCTGCGCCTAGCCGCCTGGCGGCGATCATGGCGGCGGCCATAGGACCACCCCCGCAAGCCTCGGTCTTTCTCCTGGAAATGTCCTGCAGTAGTTGATCGGGATCGAAACTGCCCAGGCTCTCTACAATCTTTTCATCCAGGTCCCGGGCCGTGGACTGATCGTGAAAATGGCTTAAGTCGCTGCTGGCTACGATCAATGCCTGTTTGCCTTCGAGGACGGCACCCAGGGCCTCTCCAAGATCGAAGCAACTTGTCCTGTCCTGGCTGCCCATCACTATGGGGACTACTTTGAACTCCCCCAGTACAACCTGCAAGAACGGCAACTGTACTTCCAGCGAATGTTCCCCGGAGTGAAGATGCCCGACTTCGCCGGAACGCACATCTTCTACGGAACGCTCGTCGAGAGCTTGTACCACTTCCCGGTCCACCGGCACCACCCCCAGCGGGGTTTGGTAGCCTGTGCCGGAAAACACGCTGCTGAAACTAAAGGGCACGCTATGAGAGGGGGAGATC
>CAZSTM010000695.1:0-1885 GCA_964609635.1 uncultured Gemmatimonadales bacterium | reverse complement strand
AGGGGGATATCTTCCCGGTGTTCGCGAAGAGGGGGGACTGTAATCGGAAAGACATTCAAGCGATAGTAAAGGTCTTCGCGGAACTTGCCCTCCTCGATGTCTTTTTTCAGGTTGCGGTTGGTGGCAGCTACGACCCGAACATCGACCTTGATGGTGTTTGAGTTTCCCAGGCGCTCGAATTCTCCTTCCTGCAGTACCCGCAGAAGCTTGGACTGGAGCTCCAGGGGCAGGTCGCCGATCTCGTCCAGAAAAATCGTCCCGCCGTCCGCCAGCTCGAAACGGCCGATTTTCTTGGTAAGCGCACCGGTGAAAGCTCCCCGTTCATGACCGAACAGCTCGCTCTCTATGAGGTTGGAGGGCAGGGCGGCACAATTGACTTTCACCAGAGGCCGTTCAGCACGGGCGCTTATATTATGAACGGCACGAGCGACCAGTTCCTTTCCGGTACCTGTTTCGCCCAGAATCATCACCGTGGCATCCGTGGTGGTTACCTGTTCCACTTTTTTCAGCACCTTATCGAGCGCCTTGCTGCAGCTGATTACCTCCTCGAAGTTGTGGTGAATCTTGATCTCTTCCTTCAAATAGATGTTTTCCTCCTGAAGGCGGTCTTTCAGACTTTCGACCTCGGCAAGCGCCGTTCGGAGCTCCTCCATTTTCTGCTTCAATTTTCTGCACAGGTCCCTTTTCTCCAGACCGTTACGGATGATAATCAGCAGCTCCTGGTTCTCCCAGGGCTTCTCGATATAGTGGAACAGCCCGACCTCGTTGATCGCCCTGATCGCATTCTCCTTATCCGCGTAGCCGGTGAGCAGCACCAGGGGGACATCCGGCATTATCTCGTACACTCGGGTCAGAAAAGTGATTCCATCCATTCCCGGCATCAGGTAGTCCGAGATGACCAGGTCCATCTCATTTTTCTTGATGAAAGAGAGCGCTTTCTCGGCTGAGAGGAAGGTGTGCAAATCGTAATCGGTCTCCCGTTCAAGAAAGGAATCGATGCTCTCGAGCACTACATCCTCGTCATCTACAATTAAGATGGATGATGAACCCGATTCACCTGCCATTTCACCTCTCCTTAGAAGGGTGTTTTTTCGACACACTATTATTATACCCTACCAGATATAAACAGTCAATTAATTGGGTGGTTTTCCGAGCTTTATGTCTTGACTTATCGAAAATATTGAAAATTCTTGTCTTCAGGCCGGCCAAAGATATTTTAAATTCTTTTTAGCCCGGATTATTTATAAACAAGGCGATTATCTCTAAAAAGAGTGTCTTACACTCAGGCATTACAGGCACTTCCTAGTTTAGAATCGCAGATTACACGAATAAAAAATTTGATTTCACGGATAATCCCGCACCCAACCCAAAGACTGTGGTCGGTTGGAAGGGAACAGTGCCATCCGTGCCAAATCCGTGTCATCTGTGATTTCAAAGCCTAAGGAAAACAAAAACTTAAGTTATTTTTCATGAATAATCCGGGTTAAATGTCTGACCATCAAGGCGCCAGGACACAAAGATTGATTTTTCTTAGTAGGGAAAAAATACGCCGGGAAATTACCCTTGACCTGTGAGCCAAAACACCGTAACGTTTTCTGTCGAAAAAAACCGTGCAGTACACATTAAAATCGTCAAGGAAACCGCTAACATGAACAAGGCCCCCTCTGCTCCCGGACCCGATTTCATCCGGGCTGTTGTCGCTCAAGACCTGAAAACCAACAAATGGTCGGGAAGGGTGGTAACCCGATTTCCTCCCGAGCCGAACGGCTATCTGCACATCGGACACGCCAAGAGCATCTGCCTCAACTTCGGCATAGCACTCGAAA
Source organism: uncultured Gemmatimonadales bacterium (assembly GCA_964609635.1). Classification (GTDB taxonomy): domain Bacteria; phylum Gemmatimonadota; class Glassbacteria; order GWA2-58-10; family GWA2-58-10; genus JAFGTO01. The sequence goes on along the minus strand of CAZSTM010000695.1, from coordinate 59 downwards.
ACCAGGGCGGCAGGTGCCATCTGCGGTTCGACGATACCAATCCGTGCAAAGAGGAAGAC
>CAZSTM010000694.1:0-1893 GCA_964609635.1 uncultured Gemmatimonadales bacterium | reverse complement strand
CCGTAGTCTGAAAAATCGGGCACTTGATGAGTACCTGGCCACGGATGAGGCCCGTCGCAGCGCACAGATCGCGCTGGTGTCCGAGGTTGCCAGGGTGTACCTGACCCTTGCCGCAGATCAGGAAAATCTCCAACTGGCCCAGTCTACCTTTGAAACCCAGCAAGCTGCTTACGGTTTAGTTCAAAAGCGTTTTGACGTTGGGCTTGCGACCAGGCTGGACCTGCGTCGAGCACAAACCCCGGTGGATGCAGCCCGGGGAGATATCGCTCGCTACAGGCAAACGGTGGCGCAGGATCAAAACGCTATCAATCTTCTTGCTGGTTCTCCGACGCCGAAAGAGATCTTACCAGTAAATCTGAGCAGTATAACCCCACCCAAGGAAATTTCTCCGGGCCTGTCCTCAGAGACACTGTTGAACCGGCCGGACATTATGGCGGCTGAATATCGGCTCAAGGGGTCCTACGCTTTTATCGGCGTGGCCCGGGCCGCCTTCTTCCCCCGCATTTCGCTGACCAGCTCTATCGGAACCGCAAGCTCCGAACTCTCCGGCCTCTTCGATTCCGGATCGGACACCTGGAACTTTGCGCCGCAGGTCGTCATGCCGATTTTTGATGCCCGCACCTGGGCTGCGCTGCGGGTCAGTAAAGTAGATCGGGAAATTGTCCTGACTCAGTATGAGAAAACGATTCAGACGGCATTCAGGGAGGTGGCCGATGTCCTTGCCGTGCAGGGCACAATAGACCAGCAGGTCTCTGCGCAACAATCTGTGGTCAATGCAGTCGAGGAAACATATCGTCTCTCCGGAAGGCGTTATACAAATGGGATTGACAGTTACCTGGGTGTCCTCGACGCTCAACGCTCGCTATTCGCCGCGCAGCAGGGACTGATCTCCCTGCGCCTGGCGAAGTATGCCAACAACGTGAGGCTTTACGCGGTATTGGGTGGAGGCGGTAACCAACCCAGGGCGTCTGATGGTGAATAATAACCGGAAAAAATCGATGGCTTACACAGGGGGTCGAGTAGTATGCCTATGCCGACAGCCTTTAGGCCATTGTTCGAGCATATACGCAGAAGTATCTATAGGAATAAGTATTCTTAATAGTTTTTTCTTAACTTTTTCAGCGCTACGCTCATCAGTCGTCCGAGCATTTGGAGAGTCAGATTGGTCTACTTGACGGCTTCATTTCACCCAATGAAAAACCGATCGAGTTTGAGAATAAGGTGGCTGAAAGAGAAGATCCGTAGAAAAAGTAGTCACAGTATGAGAATGACAATCAAATGACACATGTTTTTAAAACTATGAAATATGGACCGAAAAATCAGTTGCTCTTACTCAAAACTACACCTTGCTTTTTAGCGCCCACGGTCCAATTTGTTCTGACAACGTGCTATCCGGAAGAAATACCGTAGCTAGTCGGATAGAGCACGCCTGTCCTCGAGGTTTTTCAGTGCCTTAAGACTTGCCAGCAGCAAAGTGAGTCGGTAAACAGGCGGCCGGCCCCCCTTCGTATCTGGCCACGGAGGGGAGTTCACCAAAAGGGCACGTTCCTGCTCACTTCTGCTTCCGATCAACCGGGTATCTGCGGGAATGGTGGGGACGGCACGCGCTTGCCCTTGTCTCCGAGGCGCAGGTCCAACAGGAGCGCATAGACCGTGGGTGTCGCCACCAGCGAAAGCAGCACCGAGATGCACAGCGCGCCGATAACCGCGATGGCCAGGGGCCTGAGCATGTCCGCGCCGCTGCCGATACCATAAGCCAGCGGCAACATGCCGAATGCGGCGGCCATCGAGGTCATCAAGACCGGACGCAACCGGCGATGGCCGGAACGAACCAGGGCTTCTTCCAGATCCTCCCCTTCAGACCGCAGCTGCTCCACGTAGTCCAGCATCAGA
>CAZSTM010000693.1:0-1897 GCA_964609635.1 uncultured Gemmatimonadales bacterium | reverse complement strand
TCTACTGTCCCAGAATGTTCAGCCTCTCCATGCAGAGGCGACAGAAGTATGCATATAAAAATGATTGAATTTAACAGCCAGCAATATTTGGTCATTTTAAAGACATTCATAGATATCCTTTCAGTCATAAAAATTAGCAGAATTATTTTTATTAAAGGTCAAAAGAGGCCTTATTTAGAGGTCTTTTTTTTATTTTCATCCTTATTGTAATCGATTATTTTTAACCATGCTTTTTCTAATAACCAACGATGACGGACACCAGGCGCTGGGTCTGAAAGTGCTGGCTGAGATCCTGGGTGAGCTGGGAGAAGTGGTGACCGTGGCACCTGAGATCGAACAGAGCGCCTGCAGCCATTCGATTACCCTGGACCGGCCCCTGAGGGTGCGTTCCTTGTCTTCCGGTTCCTACGCCGTGGATGGAACCACCACCGACTGCGTCCTGCTGGCCTCCCAGCGCCTTCTTCTGGACAAGAAACCGGATGCGGTTTTCAGCGGTATCAACCACGGTCCCAACCTGGGGGATGATATCACCTACTCCGGCACTGTGGCCGGCGCTTTCGAGGGAACCCTGCTGGGAGTCCGCTCGCTGGCTATTTCCGCCGGAGACCGGGAACGAATCGGCGATAAAAAAATCCGGGGCGTGCTTGCCGATCTGATCGGCCGGCTTTTATCGCAGCCCTGGCCGAAAGGGGTTCTGCTGAATATTAACATACCGGCCAGCGAGATTCCGATCCGCGGAATCAGGATGACCACCCTGGGACGTCGCCACTATGCCGAAACCGTAATCGAGAAAACCGATCCCCACGGGCGCAAATACTACTGGATCGGCGGAATGGACCCCCGCTGGTACGGGGATGAAAGCTCGGATTTCAAGGCCGTGGCGGAGGGTTATATATCGGTTACCCCGCTGCATCTGGACCTGACTCATTACTCCAGTCTGGAAGATTTCAAACAGTTTGAAACCGACCTGGAGCTTTAAGCGGAAGCCGGAAAGATGCAATATGAAAAACGAAAGCAGCGGCTGGTCGAGGAGCTGGCCGCTGCGGGGATACGTGATGAGCGTGTGCTGAAAGCTTTCACCGCCGTGCCCCGCCACCTGTTCGTGCCTGAACCTCTTGCCTCGCAGGCTTACGAGAATATCAGCCTCCCGCTGGCCGAGGGCCAGACCGTTTCTCAACCGCTTACCGTGGCCCGGATGCTCCAGATGCTGGGATTTAAAGGCACGGAGAAGGTACTGGAGATCGGCACAGGCAGCGGGTACCAGGCCGCTTTGCTCGCAGCTCTGGCTGCACGGGTTTTCACCATCGAGCGCATCGAGGTTCTCGCCCGCAGGGCCCGCCGGGTTCTGGACGGACTGAACTTCTATCAGGTGAACATCCGGGTAGGGGATGGTACCCTGGGATGGAGCCGGTACCAGCCTTACGATGTGATTATCCTGGCTGCGGCCGGACCCGAGGTGCCTCCGACCCTGCTCGAACAGCTTGCCCCGAACGGCAGGATGGTTGCGCCGCTCGGTGATGAAAACACCCAGCAGCTGGTACTGTTTCGTCGCACCGGCAAGGCGGTTAGCCGGGAAGTGATCGATCCGTGCCGTTTCGTGCCCCTGATCGGAAAGGATGCCTGGCCCAAGTGAATGAAAAAGAGACAATCGACGCAACCGAGATGAAAAAGCCTAAGGGAAAACCGGGAATTGTGCGCCGCCTTTACGACTGGGTGCTGCACTGGGCCGATACTCCGTTCGGCGGGCCGGCCCTGTTTGTCAACTCTTTTGCCGAGTCCTCGTTTTTCCCGGTTCCGCCGGACCCTTTGCTGATGGCGCTCTCATTGGGCAGACCACGCCGCGCCCTTCGTTATGCAGCCTACTGCAGTGTCGCCTCGGTGCTCGGCGGCATACTGG
>CAZSTM010000692.1:0-1900 GCA_964609635.1 uncultured Gemmatimonadales bacterium | reverse complement strand
GACAGCTGCTTAAACCGTATTCTTCTTTCGGCAGCTACCTGCACGGAAAGATCAGCGCCAAGGCACACCTCGAAGGCTCGGGTTCCGACACTCAAGAGATAATCCGTACTCTTACGGCCCGGGGCGGTTATTCCGTGGCGGAGGGCCGAATTCAGGAATGGCCCGCCCTGGAGAAAGTGGCCGCCTTCACCAAAATCGAAGAGCTGGACCCACTGGTTTTCCAGGATTGGGATGGAGAGCTCCGTATTCAGGATGGACGGGTTTACACCGACAACGTGGTGATCGGGACACCCCAGGCCTTGTGGAACCTGGAAGGCTCTTACGGGTTCGACGGCTCGCTGGACTACGCCATCCGCCTGACTCTGAACCGGGAGCTTTCCCGGAAATACAAGTCAAAGCTGCCGTCAAATGTCGCCTATTTCCTCGAAGACAATCAGGAGCGACTCTCACTGGCTTTCAAGGTTGCCGGCAATGCGGACAAACCCGGTATCAAGTGGGACACCAGGCCGCTGGTGGAAAAAGCCGTGGAAAAAATCGAACGCAAGGTGGCCGGACAGCTTGACAAGCTGGTAAACAAGTTGTTCGGCAGAAAAAGCTCCTCCGCTGCACAGTCTCCGGACTCCGCGGCGGCTGCGGATTCAAGCGCCAAACCCTGAAATAAAATTAAGGTTTTCAGGTTTCCTATTGACAATCTTTTTCTTCGGATTAAAACTGTAAAAAAACCGTTCCCTAATTTCTTCTTCTTACCGTAAATCAAGGAGCCGGTCCGGTTATGAAACGAAGAAGCTTTGTTACCGGGACAGTGGCCGGAGCCGCGGCAGCGGCGGTTTCTGGCTCTGTCTCCACGACCATTTCAGGCTGCGGGCCGTCCGGCTCGCACGCCCCAAGCACCGTAAAATCCGGAACCAGAAACTACGGCGGCACTTACACCGGAGAGTATCTCAACCGGGTGGCCTTCCCGCTCGGAGGAATCGGGGCGGGCATGATCTGCCTGGAGGGTACAGGGGCACTTTCCCATTTTTCCCTGCGCAACAAGCCGGAAATTTTCAACGAACCCTGCACTTTCAGCGCGGTCTGTGTCAAGGGCGTACGCAATGCAGCCCGGGTGATCGAGGGCCCGGTGCCCGGCTGGAAGGTGTTCGGCAGTCCGCGTACCGGCAACGGCGCCGCGGGCACCAGTTTCGGCCTGCCCAGGTTCTCCACCGCAGAGTTCGAGTCGCGCTTCCCCTTTGCCTATGTCAAGCTGGAAGATGACAAGGTCCCCCTGAAAGTCGCGATCACCGGGTGGAGCCCTTTCGTTCCGGGGGACGCCGACAATTCCAGCCTGCCGGTCGCGGCCCTGGAGTTTACCTTCACCAACCCGACCAAAAAGAAACTGGAGGCGGTTTATTCGTTCAATGCCAAGAATTTCATGACATTAGGCGAAAGGCGCCACATGGCCTCCGGTCCGCAGGGAAGCCAGGTGCGAGGCACGCAGGGAGGTTTTGTCCTCCGGCAGGCCGGCTCCGAGGAAAATCCCTGGGAGCAGGGAGCCTTCTGCGCCGCGGTGGATGACACCAAGGCCAGGGCCAACTGCCGCTGGTTCCGGGGCGGCTGGTGGGACCCGCTGACAATCGCCTGGAAGAATGTCGAACAGGGCTCCGTCCTGGAAAACCCGGCCTATTCCAAAGGCGGATCAAGCCCCGGGGGCAGCCTCTATGTACCGTTTACGCTGGAGCCGGGCAAGGAGAAAACCATCCGCCTGATGCTCTCCTGGCACGTGCCCGAAACCGACATGCGCCTGGGACCCGAGGTGGAATGTGATGATACCGCTAAGGGAGAGCTCTGCTGCCCCGAGGGAAACTACCGGCCCTGGTACTCTTCAAAGTTTGCCGACATCGACGCTGTCGCCGGGTACTGG
>CAZSTM010000691.1:0-1900 GCA_964609635.1 uncultured Gemmatimonadales bacterium | reverse complement strand
CGGGTATCACCGTATCTCGCCTGACTCTATGTAGCAAGTTCTATTCCGGACTGCACCCGGTGCTGCAAATTTCCGACAGCCACTCCCAATCGAATTTTCCAGAAAATCACGATCATTGCTAAGGTATGAAAAATAAGTAAGATAACTATTCGCAGCCTGATCAATCAGGCGGGGATTATCGACTCCGGAGCCGGGATTTCATCACCCTGGGCTCAAACAGGTATCGGGACTGGGGATCAGCGATTTGTGAATATTCCCAATTAAGTTGTGAATAATCCCAATCAAAGGGAAATCAATGGTTTTTCCTGATGTCAAAGCTCTCGCGGATGGCTTCGGTAAGGCCCTCGATTGTATATTCCTCCGCCAGGATATCTGTTTTAAGGCCGTGTTTCTCCGCCGTTTCGGCGGTTATGGGGCCGATGGAGGCCACCAGCGTTTTACCGCTTAATTCAGCAGCGGTCGATTCCCCCACCAGCTTAATAAAATTCTCCACCGTGGAGCTGCTGGTGAAAGTCACCACATCGATCTCACCTTTTTTCAGGCTGTCGAGAACCAGCTCCAGGTTTTCCGGAGCCTCGATTTTCGTGGAATAGACCGCCACCTCATCCACCACGGCGCCGAGGGCACGCAGTGCTTCGGGGATGAATTCCCGCGCCACTTCTGCGCGCGGCAGCAGAATTCTTTTGCCGTCCAGGCCGCCGTGGGCTTTCAGCGCCTCAACCACCGATTCGGCCACATAGGATTCGGGCACCAGGTCCACCCGCAGGCCGTAGGCCTCGAGGGCCGCCCGGGTTACCGGGCCGATTGCGCACAGGGATGCCCTATGGCCCAGGGCGCGTGCATCTCGTCCCGCGGCTCGTAAAAAGGCGAAAAAGCGCTCGACCCCGTTGACACTGGTAAAAATAAGCCAGTCGTATTCATCCAGCATATCGATAGCCTTGATTACTTTATCGGGTTCCGGGCTCTCAGCTATCCGGATAGTGGGCATCTCGATTACCCGGGCGCCGTACTCGCCTAAAGCTTTCGCAAATCCCGAGGCCTGCTCCCTGGTACGGGTGACCAGCACAGTCAGGCCGAACAGAGGCTTGGTTTCGAACCAGTTCAGCCGCTCACGTAAGCCCACCACCGGTCCCACCACGATAATTACCGGCGGTTTGAGTCCGGCCTGCTCTACCTTTCGCTCAATGTCTTCCAGGCGGCCGGTAACTGTCCTCTGAAACTCTGTTGTGCCGCGGTAGATCACCGCTGTCGGAGTGCCGGAGTCCAGGCCGTGCGAGATCAGCTTCCCGGCTATCGAGCCCAGTTGTCCCAGGCCCATGTAGAAAACCAGGGTGCCGGATAAGTTTGCGAGCTGTTCCCAGTTGATGTCGCTCTTTTTTTTGTGGGGGTCCTCGTGCCCGGTGATAAAAGCCACGGTGGAGGTTATTCCGCGCTGGCTCACCGGTATCCCGGCGGCCGCGGGCACGGCCACTCCGGCGGTAACTCCGGGGATCACCTCGAATTCAAGGCCCGCATCGGCCGCCTCCAGCGCCTCCTCCCCACCGCGGCCGAACACGAAGGGATCGCCCCCTTTGAGCCGGGTAACCACGGCGCCGGCTGCTGCTTTCTCGACAATCAGCCGGTTGATTTCCTCCTGCGGCAGGGTATGGCTGCCGGCCTTTTTCCCGACATAGATTTTCTCACACTCGGGCCGGGCATACTGAAGCAGCGCCGGGGACGCCAGGTAATCGTAAATCAGCACGTCCGCCCGCTCGATGGCCCGGATCCCCTTAAGGGTTATCAGCTCCGGGTCTCCGGGACCGGCCCCCACCAGATATATTTTACCTTTTTTATTAGACATTTCGCACTCTTACCATAATTTGTAGAATAACACGTTAATAGCGCTGTCAACAGGAACAAA
>CAZSTM010000690.1:0-1901 GCA_964609635.1 uncultured Gemmatimonadales bacterium | reverse complement strand
CTGAGACTGCTATCAAAACCGACCTTTAGACCTTCACCCTGTGGTTGTCCCATATTTCACCTCTTGAAGACGTGGTTTTCTTTGTAATTTAACATCTTAGGCTGGCTTGGAAAACCACTTTCAATCTCTATATGGTGAATCCGGGCTTAAATTACCGGGTAGTCCTATGTGACTTCATCATCTTTCTTAGGCGCTATATTATAAGTTTGCCGGATCAAAAGGAGAAAGCACCTGTAGCTATGCGGAAAAAGTCAAACTCGTTGGGCTAAATTACTAGTGATTAAAGCATTAAGTCTTTCATCGATTTGCCGTCGGATTTCAGGAGTAAGCATTTTCTGGGTATAGAGTGTTCCTTCATCGCTCTTTTGCTCGATTGGGAACAAGGTTCCATCTCTTAAACCTTGTATGGATTTTCTGACCAGTTCAATTCTCAAGCAGAGAATTTTTTCTCGGAAGTCTTCGCGGCTAAAAATTTTGTTTATGTCCAGTGCCTCGCGCAAAAGAATTGAACCGGTATCTATGCCATCGTCGATTAGCAGAGTGGAAACTCCCAGGTCGTCTCCATTAAGCAAAGCCCAGCCGTTACAGTTTATTCCGCGGTATTTAGGCAGCAAGCCGGTATGCGCCGTGATTATTCCCAGTCGCGGTAGCTCGATAATATTTTTTTTGATTATCCCGGTGTTGGCCAGCACGCACAGGTCCACACTATAAGCTCTAAGCAAGTTTTCCGTTTCCGGACCATTCAGGCCATCGACAAGCAGGTAGGGAATATTTCCAGAGGCGGCTAGTATTTTCTTGCTTTTCAGCCTTTTTTTCAGGAACCTTAATAGTGCTATTATTCCGTATTCAACAATAAATTTCAAGCCCTTAATTAAGAGTTTTTTCTTTTGTTTTTCAGCTATAATTATAACTTTTCCCAGGCCGTGGGCAGTTAGGTCTTCACCGAAAAAGTATGCTAAACTCTCTCCCTGTTTGGTAAGAATAGCAATAGTTAACCGTGGCTTGGATTTTTCGATTTAAGCCATGGATTGACCCTAAATTTACTTAATATTATTGAATAAAGTATTAGATAGAATAATAAATGCCGCAGCCGGTAAGATCAACAAAAACCAGCCAAAGGTATTTTTAATTTGACAGGATAACAGGGTGACCGAGATTCAAAAATCCCGCCTGAGATAATCGTTGCCTGTAAATTCAAATTAAGGTAGCTTTGTCGATAGATTTTTTACTCAGAAGAAGCGGACATTATGCCGGATCCACAACTGGATCGGTGGATGGTTAAAACCAGCCTTTAACCGGCGCGCTCGAAAGGTGCTGCGCCGGTCACCTAAAGCCTTTGCCTCCGGGAGAATCACACCGTGAACGAACATATCCGCACTCTCCTCGATGATTATCCCGATCTGGAATCAGCGAGCGGCGATATCGAAAGGGCTTTTCAGGCTCTGAGCGAATGCTACCGCAATTCAGGGAAGGTGCTGCTGTGCGGTAACGGCGGCAGTGCGGCCGACTGCGAGCACTGGAGCGGGGAGCTGATGAAGGGTTTCAGAAGAAAAAGACCGCTGCCTGAAAAGTGGAAAAAGAAGCTGCCACCCCTGCTGGCCGATTCCCTGCAGCAGGCCCTGCCGGCAATCCCGCTGACCGGCTTTGTGTCGCTTAACACCGCGGTTGCCAATGATATCTCCGCCGAAGTGGTTTTCGCTCAGAGTGTCTGGGCCCTGGGACAGCCGGGAGACATCCTGATCGGAATCAGCACCAGCGGCAATGCGAAAAATGTATGTGCCGCGATTCAAGCGGCCAGGGCCAGAGGAATGCGCACCATCGGCCTGACCGGTGAGCCGGGAGGGTCTTTAAGCGATCTGGCCGAGATTGTCATCCGGGCGCCGGCAGCGGAAGTCCACCGG
>CAZSTM010000689.1:0-1909 GCA_964609635.1 uncultured Gemmatimonadales bacterium | reverse complement strand
AAAATGACCCCATTATTATCTGTATTCAGTCTTGATTTTCAAGACAGTCGCTACAAAAAGATAAAGATTTTATTGTTAATAAACTTCTCATGGCCGCGGTGCCGGCCACAACGAAGGATGATAATTTCGGGGATAATAATTTTTCGGGCACGGCCACATCCCCTCTCGTGGCGCGTTCGCTAACGAGCCCTCATCCACACCTCTCGTTTGCATGTCGCGCTACCTGCGTGCGCGGGTCTCCGCTATGCTCCGGCTCACTCACGGGCACGGCACGCCGTGCCCCTACAATTTCTTCTATTATATCTTCTATTATAATGGATTATTATACTGAATCTGATCAATCTGTGTAATCTGCGGATAATAATAAATCAACGTATTTTCATTTAAACTTCAAGTCAGTTGGTTTTGCAAGACCTCGATCATGGCCGCCATGTTCTCGGGCGGCACATCCTTGGGCACATCATGGGCCGGACTGAAAATGTAACCGCCGCCTGCGCCGATGTGCTCGATCAGCCAGCGGGTCCGGCGCTTGACCTCTTCCGTGTCGCCGTAAGGCAGGGTCTTCTGGGTGCTCATTCCGCCGAAAAAACTCAGCCGGTCGCCATAGCGGGCTTTGATCTCTGCTATGTCCATCACCTCGGGCTGGAAGGGGTTGAAAACATCCACCCCTATCTCCACCAGGTCATCCATGATCTGGCTCACATCACCGCAGGAGTGGATTATAACCTGCATGCCCTTTTCGCGGCAGAGCCGGTACTCGGCAGCGGCCCGGGGCTTGAAAAACTCGCGCCAGTAATCCGGCCCCATGATCAGTCCGTGCTGCTGTCCCCAGTCATCGCCGAACAGGATGGCGTCTATCTCGAAGCGGCTCACTCCCTCGATTACGGCAAGGTTGAATTCCAGGATCCTGTCCAGCAGCCGGTGCACGAAATCGGGACGTTCCACCATGTCCAGGAACAGGTTCTCCATCCCGCGAAGGGTCCAGGCCCGCTCGAAAAGGGTGAAACCGAAATCGTTGACCCGGTACAGGTCCTGGTTTTCGCTGCAGAACCGCCGGTGGTGTGCATAGCGAGCGGGGTCCAGGGGATCGGGGAGCTCCAGGCCCTCGAGCGTGGGCCCGGGAAGCACCAGGGCCGCGGGGTCCACGTTGCCGATATCCTTGTCCAGGGTGCGGTCCCAGACGACCCCGAACTCATCCCGCCAGAAATCCGGCCTGATTTCCTGCCAGCCGATATCCGGAACGGCCTCTATCTTGGCGAAATGGTTGCCCACGGCTCGTTCCAGGTCCCCGGCCCCCAGGTAGGAGGCCAGCTTCCGGCGCGCCGGTATGGTAAAAGTGATATGCCAGGGGCAGATATCGGGCTGCTCGTGGGCCAGGGCCTTTAGTACGCGCTCGCGGGGTGTCACTATCTTCTTAAATCCTTTAGAAAAGATTTTCATCCACAGATTTCACAGATTAAACAGATTAATATTCTAAAAAATGAAAACCCAAGCTGTTGGTTCCGGTTTTGCTTTGCGTATTTTGTGAGTGATTAGTTGTTTACCAGACATTTTTCAGGACTATCTTTCAGCAATTACAGATTTACCAATAAGCCATCGACTGTAGTAGGGGCGGTTCGCGAACCGCCCCTAGTGCGCTGCGGAAGAAAACACGGAAAAATCAGTACCCGGATTTCTTGCCGGTCATGCTTTCTATCTCGATCCTGATCACGGTGGTTTTATCCAGCGTCTCTTGATCGTAATCTCCGGGCGGCCCTGAGTAATGATTCATGATCTGGTTCAGGGCCTCGATTTTTTCCTCCGGGTCCTGCACCAGGTAAGCGTGTCCGGTGCCGATCACGCTGAGGTAGTTCATGCTCCAGTCGCAGGGTTTGGAGCCCACCACCAGCCGGGTGTTGATATCCATCTC
>CAZSTM010000688.1:0-1915 GCA_964609635.1 uncultured Gemmatimonadales bacterium | reverse complement strand
TCTGCCATGAGCCAGTGCCCGGCATCGAGTTCGATCTCGCGATAGCTGTCGGGCCGGATAGGGTGGGCGAGCGGGCCGGAATCCTCGGGGAACTGCACGCCGCGCAGGATACGCACATCTTCGATCCGCTTGACCGGTGCGCTGCCCCGTTCGAGGGTGCTGAAAGTCCAGAAATCCACGTCCGGGTCGTGCACCAGGGCCAGGGAAGTCTGGTTCTGGTAGGAGCAGGAGCAGGTGCGGGTGTAATCCGGGGCGTTCAGCACTCCATCGGCGGCCACCAGGTTGGAGGTGCAGCCTGACTTGAACCCGCCCAGGTTGCCGGTGCCGCTGTTTTTGGCAAGGTCAAAAAAGCCCGCGGCTGCGGAGCGGAAAGTAAGGAGATTTTCGCTGGCAATCGGGTAGTTGCAGCCGTAATGGCGCATCCAGGTGCTTCGGACAGGCTCTCCGGTGAGAGGGTTCTCTCGGTATTCCGGCTCGCCGCTGAGCAGGCTGAAAACTCGATTCTGGGTAATGATCCTCTCCCCGTGCAGAATCGGCACCGAGGTGTAATCCACTTCCTTGTCCCAGAGCAGGGTTCCATCGGCGGCGGCATAGGCCGCTATACGCTTGCCGTTTTCACCATATACCATGTCGCTGGAGGGGCGGGTCGACTGCAGCAGGATATCGTGCTCGGCTGAATAGCTGAGCCAGGAGCCGAAAATATTTTCGCGTTTCTCCCAGAGGATTTCTCCCGTGCCGATATCCAGGGCAAGGAGGCGGTAGTTTTCGGCAGGTACCATCTTCCCCCGCCGCCGCAGGCGACTTTCAACATACGGCGGGAGCTTGTCCAGGCAAAAAATCCTGCCTGCAGCCACTGCAACACCATTGTGAAGAAAGCCGTGATCGGCCTCCAGGCTCCAAACAGCCTTCCCGGTGTGGCGGTCCATGACTACCAGGTGCCTGCTGGCGGATTTGTCGAAGTCGGTAAAAGATAGTCTGCTCTGCCTTCTATGGGGCGGTTGTTTTGCCAGTTCCTCCTCGCGCCCTTCATTCTTGGGTACCACTGCCGAGAAGGTCACGAACCCGCCGCCGGCGATCAGGTAGTCCTGGTAAACGCCTATATATCCCCACTGAGGCTTATCCGAGCCTACATCGGAAGGAAGAGGGATATTCATGACAGTTTTACCGGTGGCCGCCTCGAGCACGGTGCAGCCGCCGTCCTGTATAATATATATCCGGTCCGTGGTGGCCACAAAGTTTGTTCCCCTGATATTGGCCCCGGGGATATGCTGCTGATTGTAACTCGTACTGGTAGGGGTGTCCTGGTGGCTGCCATCATAGTACACTCCGTAATTGTTCAGCCCGTCCAGAGTGGTTTTCCAGAGCACGCGACCCGTGTAGACATCCCGTGCGCTGATGCAGTCTAGGCCCTCGATAAAAAGCCTTCCTCCCACCACCTGCTCCGGCGGGCCATGGCTGTGGCGGGGAAGAACGTCAAGGTTCGAGCTGCCGCCGAACCAGAGAAGGCCTAAGGGCAGTTTGACCAGAGAGTCATCGGACTTGACCGTGTTGGCGGGGTTCCCGTACTGGTGGGTCCAATCCGCTGCACCCGGCAGGGGTCCCTCGCGGGTGAGTATAAGGGCATCTACTGCCGAAGCCGCTTTCAATCCCGGAATCTCCGCTTCCCGGGAGGCATTTAAGAAAGACTCCCTTTGGGCCGCCGGAACTGCCAGCCAGGCCTTGCCGCCATAGGGACGCATGGAGCGACAGATTCGTTCTAGGAATGCCTCGTCCTGCTTGATACCGCCGGCCTGAGGATCGCTCACCACTGTCAGGGAGGCCATGTAAGGAGGCGGCTGGAAGCTGAAAGGGTCTCCCCGGTGCACGGCGATGCGTTCGCCGTAGAGCCCGGCGGCATCGAGACGGCGGCGCAGCT
>CAZSTM010000687.1:0-1920 GCA_964609635.1 uncultured Gemmatimonadales bacterium | reverse complement strand
CTGCCCGAGATCGGCGGCCGCTTGCACGGCGCCCAGGACAAGACCAACGGCTACCAGTTCTTCCAGAACCAGCGTACGATCAAGCCCGGCCTGGTGGGCATGGCCGGGGCCTGGATCTGCGGCGGCATCGAGTACAACTTTCCCCACGGCCACCGGCCGAGCTGTTTCCGCGATACGGATTGGCGCATGGTGGAGAACTCCGACGGTTCGAAGACCGCCTGGACCGGCGAGATCGACCGCGTATTCGGCATGCGCTGGTCGGTGGGCCACACCGTGCATCCGGGGCGCAACTGGGTCGAGACACGCCACAGGCTTTACAACTGCACCCCATACGCGCATTCCTTCCAGTACTGGGCCACCAGCGCGGTGCGCGCCACCTACGAGTACCAGGCGGTGATTCCCGGAGAGATAAAAACCGGTCACGGCAAGCACGAGTTCTTCCACTGGCCGGTGCATGAGGGCGTGGACCAGACCTACTGGAAGAACCTGCCCGGCCACACCAGCTTTTTCGCCGTGGATAGCAAGGATGACTATTTCGGCGGCTACAGCCCGGAGGAGCGCGCCGGTATCGTGATATATTCCGACCACAACCTAGTTCCGGGCAAGAAACTCTGGAGCTGGGGCACGGCCCCCAGCGGCATGATCTGGAGAGATATCCTCGGTGATAATGAGCTGCCTTATTTCGAGCCGCAGGCCGGAGCATACTCGGACAACCAGCCTGATTACCACTGGATCATGCCGGGGGAAACCAAGGTGTTCAGCATCTTCTGGTTCCCGGTGCGAGATATCGGAGTCTGGGATTACGCCAACCTGGAAGGCGCGTTGAATATCGAGCTGGAAAAGGGGATGGCTAAATTCGGCTGGTCGCCGACCGGTGTCAACCGGAACGCCCGGGTAATTGTCGCTGCCGGCGGCAAGACTATTTACGAAAAGAGCCTGGATGCCTGCCCGGCCAGTCCTTTGGTGGCCGAGGCCAGGGTGCCCGGTGGGAGCGATCTTTATTCGCTGGAGATGACTGTGCTCGACAGCGCGGGCGATACCCTTCTCAGTTACCGGCACCCGAAACCAACCAATCCGCCGCTGCCGACTCCTGAGCCGCCGCCTCCTGCGCTGGAGAAAATAAACTCCACGGATGAGCTGTTCGTTATCGGCGACAGGTTCGAGAAATTTCGCAGCCGGCCTCGCGCGCTCGACTACTACCGCAAAGCCCTGGAGAAAGACCCGGGCGATGTGCGCTGCAACACGGCAGTGGGGCTTATCCTGCTCAAAGAGGGACATTTCGCTCAGGCCCTCGAGCACTTCGAAAAGGCTCTAGAGCGCGATCACTCTTACAGCAAGGCAATTTATTACCAGGGGCTGGCCAGCCTGTGGCTGGGAGATATTCAGAAGGCCGAGGACAGGCTTAACCACGCCGGCTACGATCTTGCCTACTATGCCGCCGCCCATTTCGAGCTGGCTCAACTGACCGCCGCGCAGGGTCGCTTCGACAGGGCCCTGGAGCACATCGAGCGCAGCATCCAGGGCAACAGCGACAACGCCCAGGCGTATGCGGTAAAAGCGCTCATTTTCAACCGGCTGGAGCGGCCGGCCGAGGCTCTCGAGATCGCGAACAAGATTCAATCGCTCGATCCCCTGGACCTGCTCTCGCTTGCCGAGCGGGCGGTGGCCCTGGAAAAGCTCAGGCGCAACACCGAAGCCGCAGCCGCGCACGATACCCTGATGATGGTCACCCGGGGCGACGGTGAAAACCATCTGGAGCTCGCCATCCGTTACGCCCGCTGCGGCTGTTACCGGGAGGCGGTCGCGGCAGTCGGCGGACTCATCCAGGGCGGCTGGAAGGGCTGGGTGGAAGAGGATAAGCTCTCCCCGATGCTTTACTACTACAGCGCCTACTATAACCATCTGCTGGGCAACGAAAAG
>CAZSTM010000686.1:0-1922 GCA_964609635.1 uncultured Gemmatimonadales bacterium | reverse complement strand
CTCCACCGCCGGTGGAGATATGGGTCATTCTGCCGGAGAGGCCCATCTGTTCCACGGCTGCCACGCTGTCGCCCCCGCCGATAATGCTCTGCGCGCCCCTGTCCGTGGCCTCGGCCAGCCTGGTCGCCACTTCCTCGGTGCCCTTGGCCAGCGCGGGTATCTCGAAAACCCCCATCGGCCCGTTCCAGACTACGGTTTTGGCTTCAGCCAGTACGCCGGCGAACAGTTCCACGGTTTTTGGGCCGATATCCAGGGCCTCCCAGTCTTTCTCGATTCCCTCGTCCGGGACCACCTTGAGCCGGCCCACCGTGCGCTCGGCGAAATCGAACCTGTCCGAGACCACGCAGTCTACCGGCAGGAGCAGCTTGTCCGAGGCCTTTTGCAGAAGATCGGCGGCCAGGGCCACCTTGTCCTGTTCACACAGGCTCCGGCCGATTTCCAGGCCCCTGGCCTTGAAAAAGGTATAGGCCATGCCGCCTCCGATTATCAGCTTGTCCACCTTGGGCAGCAGGTTGTCGATAACATCGATCTTGCCGCTGATCTTGGCTCCGCCGAGCACCGCCACGAAAGGGCGGACCGGGTTGTTTACCGCTCCGTCCAGGTACTGGATCTCTTTTTCCATGAGCAAGCCGGAGACAGCGGTGGAGACGAACCCGGTCACTCCCTCGGTGGAGGCATGGGCCCGGTGAGCCGTGCCGAAAGCATCGTTGACATAGATATCCGCCAAAGAGGCCAGCCTGCGGGAGAAATCCGGATCGTTGTCGGTTTCCTCCTTGTGAAAGCGCAGGTTCTCCAGCAGCAGCACCTCACCGTCCTTCAGTTCGGAGACGGCTTTTTCGACTTCCTCGCCAACGCAGTCGCCTGCAAATTTTACCGGCTTGCCGATAAGTCCGGAGAGCACCTCGACACAGGGTTCAAGGCTCATTTTGGCCACCCGCTCGCCATTGGGACGGCCCAGGTGGCTCATCAGCACCAGCCGGCCCCCGTTGGAGATAATGTGCTCGATAGTGGGCACGGCCGCGCGGATGCGCTTGTCACTGGTTACTTTGCAGTTTTCATCCAGGGGGACATTGAAATCCACTCGCATCAATACGCGCTGTCCGGCGGGCGAGATGTCTCTTACGGTTTTCTTGTTCACTTCAAATCCTCCGGATACGGAGTAATTTATAAGAATATTAGTTGGAATTATTCACAAATTTCAAGAAATCCCGTAGGGGCAGACCTGTGTGTCTGCCCTATGGTTTAAACATTTTAATAAAGGCAGGGCGCACACGCGGGTGCGCCCCTGCGTTGAACCGGACACGATTTTTATTACTAATCCGGATCAAAAATCAGGCCATTTTTTTCATCAGGTCGATGCAGCGGCAGGAGTAACCCCACTCGTTGTCGTACCAGCCGAGCACCTTGACCAGGTCGCCGTCGATAGCAATGGTGGCGCCTGCATCGAAGATACAGGAGTGGGGGTTGCCGATAATATCCACCGAGACAATCGGGTCCTCGGTGTATTCAAGGACGCCCTTGAGCGCTCCCTCGGCGGCACTTTTCATTGCCGCGTTGATCTCCTCTACACCGGCACTCTTTTCGAGCACGGCTGTCAGGTCGGTCAGCGAGCCGTCGGGTGTGGGCACGCGCACCGCCAGGCCGTCCAGCTTACCGTTGAGCGCCGGGATCACCTTGCCGATCGCCCGGGCCGCACCGGTGGTGGTGGGAATCATCGAAACCGCGGCGCTGCGGGAGCGGCGCAGGTCCTTGTGCGGCAGGTCGAGAATGCGCTGGTCGTTGGTGTAGGAATGGATGGTGGTCATCAGGCCGTGCACGATACCGAAGCTCTCATGCAGTACCTTGGCCATGGGGGCCAGGCAGTTGGTGGTGCAGCTGGCGTTGGAGATCAGGATATCGGAAGAGAGCAGCTCGCTGTCGTT
>CAZSTM010000685.1:0-1940 GCA_964609635.1 uncultured Gemmatimonadales bacterium | reverse complement strand
CTATCAGAACATCCTTGTAAGCCTTGTCCGGGATGTTCTTCTGGATTTCAACCCGCGGCAGGCTGCATCCGAAAAGCAATAAGAGCCCAAGGCAAAAAGTGCGGATCGGCATGTTAATCCTCCGGGTTTATTTTAGGCGCAAAGAAATAAAGGCACACAGGGACACAGGCACAAAGTAAGAAGCGTAAAACTTTCATCTTATGCTATTTTCTCTTTGCCCCTTTTGACTATTAACTCAATTGCCCCATTTGTGCTTGCATCCACCAGCGAGAAACACTGATGGCGAGAAGCCTTATTGCTACTTCGGCTTCACCGTTTCATCCAGCGGCATGTCCAGCCTTTTGTACCTTTCGCCGCGGCTTTCCTCGTCTTCGTCATTAATTCCACGCGCCAGCCTGCCCACCTCCAGGGCGTGTTCCCTGGGAACCACGATCACTCCATCTCCGTCCGCTACGATCACATCTCCGGGATAGACCAGCACTCCGCCGCAGTTGACAGGAAAATTAAAGCTTTCCGCAATCAGTCTCCCCGGCCGGACTCCCCGGGTGCTGTAACCGTTTCTGCAGTAGACAGGCGGTTTCTTGACTTTGATGATTTCATCGGTGTCGCGGGCGCCGGCATTGGTAACCACCCCGGCAATTCCCTTTTCGGCATACCCGAGGCTGTTGTTGGAACCGATAAACCCGGTTTCGAATACTCCATTGGCGTCGATAACCGCGACATCCCCCGGCCTTGCCACTGCGGTCCAGGCATCCGGCGCCCGGCCGTACTGCTCATCCTTGAATTCAAGAAAGCCCTTCAGGTCCGGGAACGAGTTCCGGCCGACCCTTACATCGCTGGGAACGTGACGCACGGTGATGGCAAAGCCCACAAAACGGTGGGTGAAATTCTCCACGTCCCGCCACAGGGGCCTGATATCATTGTTCATCAGCCCGATATCCTGAAGGCCGATCAGGTCCATCCCGTCGAGCACATCGGTAACACGCAGGTCTTTATAGAGTTCAAGGATCTCCTTGCGCACTCTTTCGCTGTCGTCGAAACTCTTGTTCTGCAGGATCCTTTTTCCCTGCGGGGTGGTAAGTTCCTGGGCGAATGAGATGGAGTAACCGAGAAAGAGCGACAGAGACAAGGCGATCAGAAAGGCAGTGGTGGGCTTTTGTTTGTAAAGCGCCGGCGAAAAAAGCATATCGACCTCCTCTTGCGGCAAGCTTGCTGAGAGATGCCGCTGTTTTGAGTTAAAACCGGTCAGGTCCGGCTACCTTCAGACCGGCACTGCAACAGGTTCAACAGGTAAGATGAAAGGCTCCGATAAGGTTCTGTTCCCCGGAGAGAATGTTCAAGCGTTTGACAGCCTGCGGTGTGGGCATGGATTCGAGTATGACTTCGTTTTTGCGGCAGTATTCCACAAGCTCGCCACTCACTACCACACAGTCGTTGTATCCGGTGCCGATAATCAGGTGATCTCCGGTCTTCAGCGATACCCGGTCCAGGTCCTCGATCTCCACCCGGTGTCCTTGCCTGCGCCACCAGTTACCCAATACCTCCGGGCCGCAGATAATAACATCGCTGGTGTATGTCCGGTTATCAATGACTATTTTACCGAACCGGTAATCAGAGATTCGCATGGGAGTCTCAGGGGAAAGGGGTATCCAGGTTAAACTGGGCCGGCAGCCGCGGCATCCCCCATCCAGATGCGCTCCATCATTGCCGAGCGCTCGCTGTCCAGCCCTTCCGGCACCGGGAAGCTCACCTTGCGGCCCAGCAGCAGCCGGTCTATCAGGTAATCCAGCATCCGGCAGTCATACTCCGACGGCAGGGGATCGAGCTGTTCCCTGTCGGCGTTGACATGAGCTTCGACGGCTGCGAACCCGCTACCTTGGGGAGCGAAGCGCACCCTGTAAACCAGGGTACCGTTGCCGCTGCGCCGAAAAAAAATCTTG
>CAZSTM010000684.1:0-1952 GCA_964609635.1 uncultured Gemmatimonadales bacterium | reverse complement strand
GCCTGCGCCGACCCTGTGGCCACAAGGACTTACGAACCGAGGTGTCAAACTTGGGTTAGCCCAGGGCGCGAGCCCTGGGTATAAAAAAACCAAAAAAATAAAACCCTGTAAGGGCGACAGTACTGAAGGATCTCTCTTATCGAAACCCAATGAGAACCCTGAGTCGCGTAGGGCAGGTCGATGACCTGCATTGACTATCTGAATCAGTAACAGTCGTAACAGTAGCCGGCCGAGATCCGTATCGAGTGTGTTCCGTCCGGGTTGATCCGGCAGTGGCCGATCGAATAGCCAAGGCCATTACCCGAGCACCCGGCACCGCCGCAGAACTCATCGGCTAGGTCCTGGCCAAGATAGCCTGAGACAGTTGGGTGCGGTTCTGTGAGCTCTTCGAGCTGGTTCTTGTTTGTTGTCGGATCGTTGCAGTCGATCGGCAGCGATCCGTTCCAGTGCGTGACCTCAATGTGGACGGCGCCGAGTTCGCCAAGCGCCATGAAGGGAACGAGATTCACGGCCTGATCAATCGTCGTGTTTGTCTCGCGGATCAGCTGAAAGGTGTATCCCGATCCGCTCCGCCTGGGCCCGAAGGCCTTGTTTCTGGCAACGATAAGATCATCAAGCGCGATAACGCCATCGTCGTTAAGATCACACTCCGGACAGCTCGCAAGCGGGCCGCCGAGGTTGTTTCGGACCGTGATCATACCGGTCAGCGGGTTGCAGGCCTGGAGGAGGCCGTTATCGATAGTCTTGGTGCAGTCGGATCCGCCCCAGGTCGCGACCTGATAGGCCTTGGGCGTTCCGACGATCCGCGAAAAACAGGTGTACTGCCACTGGTTCATGTCGAAATCCGTCATCTCGAACCCCGTTCCGCAGGTCGTAACGCAGAACTGATCGGCTGCGGCCTTGGCGTCCGTGAAGCTCGGGGGAAGCGGCGTGTCCGGGTTCCGGAAGGGCTCGGCGCAGGCCGGGCCGTTATACTCGATCATCTGGACGGCCGCAGGCGGTGTCTCGGCCAAGGGGCCCGAGCCGTCGTGGACCAGAAGACCGAACGTGTTCGAATAGAAACCGCCCTCGGTGTAGAAGTACTTTCCGAGCCAGTCGACCGTGTAGCGCACATTGAGGTTCGTGTTGAAGTAAAGGTCCTCCGGCTCCGTCCCCTCGGTTCCGCGGCCCATCATGACGGGAAAGAGCCACTCGTGGCCGTCAAGAAGCGCCATCGTCTTGGTGAACGCATAGGTCGTCGGGACAAAGCCGTTAGCGAGTCTTGGTGACTCGGCCCTCGTTGGGGAGAGGCCCAGCATGGCCTCCAGCCGGGACCGCAAGGCAGCGGTTCGCCCGGCACCAACCAAGACCTCCGCGATGCGGCCCTCAGAATCGATGACAAAGGTCGTGGGATAAACCAACTGCTCCAGGCCCGCCGCCGATACCAGGGCCTGGGCGGTCGCCCCACCCGGATCCCTGGCCGCCGCCGTACGCGAGCCCAGCCTGTCCAGCACCGACAACACCTCCCCCTCTCCGGGCTCGCCCCCGCCCAACCGGCCGAAGACATTGATCACCCGCACCTTCTCTGCCCAGTAATCCGCATCGATCCGCTCCATCGCCGGTAGCTGACGCCTGCACCACCCGCAATTGGTGGCCACAAAGTTGAGTACCAACACCCGCGCTCCCCTCAGTATCCCGCTGATCTCCTTTCCCTCCAGCGTGGTCAGCCGGATCGCCGGCCCAACCCGCCGTGCGGGTGAACTACTTATCTCCCGCGGCTTCTGTATGACCGACCTCCGCGATACCCAACCGCCGGAGGCCTCAACACAGCCACCCGAAATCCCCGACACCTGACAGCCGCCCACCGGACCGTCTTCCGGAAAGTCCTCACTATCGATACCATCTGCAAACTGAACGACCGAACTCCTGCCGGCCGCCTCCGCCCGGCAGTCCGCGGCCGCCGGGATATGCGG
>CAZSTM010000683.1:0-1952 GCA_964609635.1 uncultured Gemmatimonadales bacterium | reverse complement strand
CGGCGGAACTCTCTTGACAGCCCAAATGCCGGTTATCCGGTAACCTCCGCTAAAGGTACAATTCAGGGACGTTGCATGGTAGATGCTCAAATGAAAAAGGGTTTACTTCCTTGGGTGGGCCTGTTTCTGGGGCCGCTGTTGTTCCTGACATTCATGGTTCTGCCAGTTCCCGGGACACTCGAGCCCGCGGCGATGCGCATGGCCGGGGTGGCCGCCCTGATGGCGGTCTGGTGGATCACCGAAGCTATTCCCATTCCGGCCACCGCGCTTCTGCCCCTGCCGCTTTTTCCACTGCTGGGTATCATGAACGCCCGCGCCACGCCTTTAAGTTACGCGGACCGGATGATCTATCTTTTTTTCGGTGGTTTTATCATCGCCGTGGCCATGCAGGAAGTAGGCCTTCACCGCAGGATCGCCCTGCATATCATCCGCATCATCGGCAGCAGCCTCCGGCGGCTGGTACTGGGTTTCATGATCGCTTCGGCTTTTCTCTCTATGTGGATCTCCAACACCGCCACCACGATGATGATGCTGCCGATCGCCATGGCCGTGGTCCTGCAGATGTCCGAAACCGGCGGGGGTGGTAACCAGGAAAAAAGCAGCATTTTCATCGAGAATTTCGGGCTGGTCTTGATGCTGGCAATCGCTTACTCGGCCAGCATAGGCGGGGTGGGAACCCTGGTCGGCACTCCGCCTAATATCGTATTCGCAGGGTTCGTAAAAAAACTTTATCCGGGTGCTCCGGAAATCAATTTCCTGCAGTGGATGCTCCTGGGCGTGCCGTTCGTGGTGATTTTCATCCCGATCTGCTGGCAGTTCCTGGTCCGCAGAGGCTCGCCGGTTCCTCTAAGCGAGCTCGAGACTTCCGATGAGCGGGGGGGCGAATACATCGCCGAACAACTGAGCAGCCTGGGCCGGATATCCCGCAACGAGAAAGCGGTGCTGATTGTATTCTGCCTCACCGCCGCCGGCTGGATCCTCCGCAAACCGATCAATCTGGGTTTCTGCACCACCTGGGGCTTGACCGAGTGGTTCCCGATGATCGACGACTCCACGGTGGCGATGACCATGGCCTGCCTGCTGTTTCTCATCCCGAAGAATTTTCGCAAATTCGAGTTCATCCTCGGCTGGAAAGCGGTGCGCTATGGCGTGCCCTGGGGGATTCTGATCCTTTTCGGCGGGGGGTTCGCCCTGGCCAAGGGCATGGAAGTCACCGGGCTGGCTCTCTGGCTGGGTGAACGCCTCAGGTGGCTGCAGAACGTGCCCGTGCCGGTGGTCATTCTCAGCACCTGCCTGATGCTGACCTTCCTGACCGAGATTACCTCGAACACGGCAACCACCACCATGCTTATCCCGGTGCTCGGCGCGGCCGCCCTGGCGATGGGCATCCACCCGTTCCTGCTGATGATCCCCGCCACCATCTCGGCCAGCTGCGCTTTCATGCTGCCGGTGGCCACCCCGCCCAATGCCATAGTATTCGGCAGCGGCATGGTCCGCATTCCACAGATGGCACGGGCCGGACTTATTCTGAACCTGATCGGGGTGGTTCTGGTAACCCTTATCGTTTACACCCTGGGCCTGGCCGTGTTCAACATAGACCCCGGCCTGCCCCCGGAATGGGCGGTAAACGCCGGGGCCGTATCCAGGTAGCATTCCCTGATTACGCGGGCACGCCTCTCAAGAGGGGATTGATTCAGCGCAATCTGCGTATAAGAGATCGGGTAACAAAGAAGGAAATTCCCCGGGGGAGATTCTCATCAGCTTAACTCGAGCATCAGCTCGATCGGCTTTCTGGCATTCTCGATCAGTTCCTGGTCCAGGATTATCTCGAACTCGCTCAAATCCCTGCCTTGATCTATCGCTTCCAGCACGCGAATAATCCCTTCCAGGTCGATCTTGTCCATGTAAGGACAGCGCACCGAGCAGTCGGTCCAGAATTGCACACCGGGGAA
>CAZSTM010000682.1:0-1954 GCA_964609635.1 uncultured Gemmatimonadales bacterium | reverse complement strand
AGGTCTGCTCCCTGATATAGATTAACAGCGAGACAGCGTCTGCTACCGAGTACCTGCCGTTGCCGTTGAAATCCAGCTCCGGATCCTCCGGGGTCACCCTGGCCTTGAGCAGCAGGGCGATTACATCGGTTATCAGAAGTCTGCCGTCCCCGTTGATATCCCCCCTTAATTCCATAACTACCGTGGTATCGACTTCCGCAGGTAAGGACTCGAATTCCGCCCCCTCGCCAAGCTTAATGCGGGCGGTCATCTCGCCCCGGCGGGAGAAAAGCACCTCTACCGGCGAGCCTGCTTGCGGGACAATACGCACCCCGACCAGGGTGGTGTCCTGCTCGATCAGGGTCACCTCGCTCATTTCGGTGTCATCCTCCTGGCCGATCTCCAGCACGTGCAGGAAATAGTCCCGGGTCGGACCCTGGGGAGCTTCCACCTCCAGGCGCCAGGGCACCAAAGGAGTCCTGTTGCTGCTTTTACCCACATGATTGTACTGGGCGGTCGGCTCATGCGGGTGTCCCCAGAACTGGTGTTCTTCTCCGCCGCGCTTGGTAACCGCGGCTTGCGAGGGCAAAACCGTCTTGAGAAAAGCCCGCGACCTGCCGGTGCTTAGAACATCCTCGCTGCCCGCCGGGTCGCTGAGCCAGGTGATAGTATTGACATCCGTATAGGAATAGACGTGGCCGGCGGTCAGCACGGTCTCGGCCCCGCTTATCTCCGGCTCGCCCGGCATGTGCAGGAACCAGGTCTTGGGAAATTCCGCCCTGGTGGCGTCTATCCGGTCAAAAATCAAAAAGAACTCGCGATCTCCGCGCAGGTAAAGGAACTGGCGGGTTACCTCCCTGATTTTACTCTTTCTGTAACCATCTGTCAGGTCCGCGGCGGCATAGGTATAGCCGGGGGCGTGCTTGAATGCGGCGATATGCCCGCGCTGCTTTACCTCCTGGTGTTCGCCGCCGTAAACCAGCCGGATCATGCCGCCGTCGCGCTCGTTTTGGGTCCCCCCCGCGGCAAGCCTGTCCTCCTCCGGAGTCAGGCGGGCGAACGTTTCATTGGGATCGAAAATGGTGACAATGTTGTAAACCAGGGAGCCGCCCGAATAGTATTCATCGTCGTTGTGGCCCTGGCCTCCGGCGCGCAGCACCAGCCAGCCCTTTTTGGCGATAAGAAAGTGCCCCTCATCGTCCCGGGAGTGGTTGGCGTACCAGGGTCCGGCACCGAAGAAGGCCCAGGTGGCCCCGGGATCATCCCAGTGGCTTCTGGCATACACATGGCCTGCGCCGGTAAACAGGCGGGCGGTGGGCCAGCTGTCCTGTCCCGGAGTTCTGGTGGAAACCCCGGGATCGTAAGTGATAAAACGATGGAAGGGTACATAATACCATCTTTCCGACTGGGTGGGCCGCTGGTAGCGGGAAGCGACATAATTGGCCACGTGGTCGCGGTAGCGCGCCCCCAGGATAGGACCTACAGTCACCCAGGCCGATGCCAGGTCCTCGCCGCTGTTGTCGTCAATAGGGGCGGTGTGATTGTCGAAGGGCACGGTGAGGTGCACGGCCCACTTGTTCATTTCCTTGAGGTAGGTAATGGGCGAGCCGAGCTCGAACCAGTTCTGGGCGGTGGCCGTGCGCCAGGCCTCGAAGGCCCAGGGGATGACCTTTGTCGGCCCGTAGCTGCCGTGTCCGAAACTTTCGGACCAGACCCCTCCCATCTGGTCGAAGCGCGGGATGCACTCGGTGGGTATGCGCTGTTCCCAGGAGTCGAGAAACCGCTTTGCGGCCTCATCGTGGGGCGTACCCGCGCCATGGAGCGCCATGGCGACAAATAGTTTCGGCGTAATGCCGTCGCGGGTGTTGCCGATATTGAGATGCGCCGGACCCCAGGTCTGGTTGTACAGCCATCCCCCCCACTGCAGGGTGATCTCCGGGGTGCTGGTGTACCAGTACAGCCAGCCGCCCAGAAG
>CAZSTM010000681.1:0-1959 GCA_964609635.1 uncultured Gemmatimonadales bacterium | reverse complement strand
TGGCCGGTTTCTTGCCGTACTCGCCCCGCTCCTCCCAGCGGTCCACAAAGGAGAAACGAAGGCCGGTGTCGGCGCCCAGCCCGAAATTAGCGCCGTTATCGGGGTCGTACTGGGAGATTCCCACGGTATCGTAAAAGGTCTCCGAGGGCACTTCCAGCTCCTGGCCGTCAACGGTGGCCTTGGTCATTTTGGGCATGATTCCGTCCTCCAGGGTGACCCCGTTTCTCAGGTCGAACTGGGCCAGGAGAACCGCGTCAGCCACCTGACCGCTGGAGGAGCGGTATAACCGGTAACCCTCGAAATCGTACTCGCGGTAGGCGTATTGGGGGTCGGGGTTGAGGTTGCCCTGGTCGGCCAGCACGTCGTAGAAGTCGTCCCGGCTGTAGAAGGATACATTGTCCCAGGTAATGGTTACCTGGTGATCCCCGGGAATGAGCTTGACACTGGGGGGCACCGGGGCTTTGGCCATCTTGAAATCAGGGTACACGGTATGTGCCAGCAGGGCATTTTTTAACAACTGGCCGGCCGCGATTTTAAGCCCGTCCGGTGTGGTGGCCAGAGAGGGCGGGTCTGAGCCTTCCGGGAAAGCGCAGACCAGGGCATAGCTGAAGTAGGTTTCCTCGCCGGGGCATAGTGTTAACTCCGGCGCACCAAAAAACATGCTGAATTGAGGTGTACCCGGCTCGCCGCTGCCGCCCGAGGCACGGTCGGATATATCGATATTCATCGTACCCTGGTTTGCAGGCAGGCGCTGGGGGTCCTGGATGTACCGGAACTCCGGACTGCCGCTGCAGATCCGGTATTTCCATCCTGCAGGCGCGTAATAGTCGCCGCCGTAAAGCCCCCAGGTTCCTCGATCGTCTATACCCTTGGCGTGGCTGACCGAGGCCAGAGGCGCCTCAATCGAATCTCCGGTCTCGGGATCAATCATCGGTGGGGACCTTAGTACCGCAATTCCCACCAGCGGGGTCCAGCCGTCCATGGCGGCGTCGGTAAAGGATTCCTCATAAGTGAAAAACATGCGGATACTGTCGACCCAGGCCCAGCGCTGAGCATTTCCATTATCGCCCAGGGCAAGATATGAGGTAACCCCTGTGTGGTAACCTTCGATGTCGTAGGGTCCGATCCCCGGCATGGTGTGGTACATACTCTTGTTTACCAGCGTGACCTCGTGGAACATTATATCCCGGGTCACGCTGCCGGCAAAAGACATTACGCGTTCCTGAAATTCTATAAAGGGAACGCTGCCAGGAAAGTCATAGGGGCTGTAACCTCCCTTGAATCCATCTCGCCAGGTGCCGCCGTTGACCGGCCAAATGGTGTAACCCATATCGGTATAGATTATCACTACATCCTCGTCACTTTTAACAATCGTCTCGCCGTTTTCATCACAGAACTCGTCCGGCCAGTCGGCCAGATCCTCGGGCCTGGTACTGACATGCAAACCCCAGGTGTTGCCCATCTTGCCCACGTAGTCCAGGTCCTGGCGGTAGCTCTGGTCCTCGGGGATCTTGCCTCCTATCTGGGCACCACCGATAAAATTGAATACAACTGTATCCTTGGGAGACCTGTTGTTGAACTCGCCGAACATCATGCCGTTCATGGTCAGGCTTTGAGAGATTTTGAACGAACTGCCTCTGGGGTATTCGATAGCCAGGGACATCTGCTGCCAGTCGGTTCCCTGCGCGTGCAGGCCGTCAATGGTCAGCGAGCGGCTGATGTTGTTGCCCTGGGTCCAGTACTGGAAGTGATCCGGGTCCAGGACACGGATATCCGCCGGGCGCTTGAACTCGAAGAGTTTGTCCTCCACCTCACCGGGTGCCAGGAAACGGTAAGGAGTGCAGTAGTTGTAGTTTTCCGCGCTGCCGCCATAAACATCCTCCGGGCCTGCACCGGCGTTCTGATTTGTGGCGGAAAGGCCCGCCGGAAAGCTCAAGATAAACACAAGAGCAATCGAAT
>CAZSTM010000680.1:0-1962 GCA_964609635.1 uncultured Gemmatimonadales bacterium | reverse complement strand
GCCTCCCAGGAACGGAAAATTTCAAGAAAACAATCTGCCTCATTTGCGGGCTGGTCTGCGCCGTCGTACCGCATATCAGCCCTGCCACCGCGGACACCCCTGACGGCAGCACCGCAACCGATAGCAGTTTTCTTGCCCAAACTATCTACGACCAATTGGCTGCGGACAGGTCGGTTTCCGCGAGCGACTTACGGGTTTCGACTAGAGGTGGAGAAATAATACTCCGGGGAAGTG
This sequence comes from uncultured Gemmatimonadales bacterium, assembly GCA_964609635.1. Lineage (GTDB taxonomy): Bacteria > Gemmatimonadota > Glassbacteria > GWA2-58-10 > GWA2-58-10 > JAFGTO01. Next base: position 1,728 of record CAZSTM010000680.1, on the reverse strand, counting down.
TACCAAACCTTCGCGCCGGCTTGGTCGCCGAAAGGAATATCCGGAACATGATAGGCGTGCGCAAGGTGGTCAACCTGCTGCAAGTTGTGCTGGATTCGCTGCCCCGATCAGCGAGCGGATTGGAACTACAAGTGGATTCCGCGCTAAGCCTTAATCCGTACGTACCGCTAAGCGGCGTGTCAGTGTCGGTCACTGAGAGTAAAGTGGTGCTGGCTGGAGGGGTGACCAGCGCATTTGAGCGGGAGCAGGCGGAGCGCGCGGCGCAGAGCGTGGCCGGAGTCACCGCAGTGGGAAATCTGATTGTGATCAAGCAAAGCTGCCTGGGGCCCAGTTCAACCGGCCCGAGGCTTGTTTCTAACGACCCGGTTGTCCAGGCCATGATCGATTCCATTTATCTGGCTCAGGGAATCGATCCCGATCTGGCTATCAGTCTGAAAGCCCAAATGGTCGAGTACTGGAAAGATTATCTTAATATTGATTCTGTCACAGCGCGGAAAAAGGCGATTAGAGGAAATCCAGCCACCGGCTACTACGAGCACTTCGATTTCTTTAAACTGGGGAAATTTCTGATCAAGAAGATTATCGAAAAGACGAAAGGCAATAAGTCGAACGACAAAGTGAAAGAGTGGTTGGAGCCCGGCAGACCCTGGCCGATCTCTATCTTTACACGGGGCAGCAGAAGTACCTTGCCCCGGTAGCTGCAAGCCCCAATGTGGATCGAGAGCGCCAAGGTCGTGAAAAAGAATACCATAAGCTACACTGCGGGCAGCTCCGGTGGTTTTAGCCCAGATACTCCGTAGCTTGCTGTGGGGAAGTTCATTTTCCAGGAATTTCTTTACTATGGGGGATGTCGATTATGATTTCAATCAGTCGCGTAAGAATAATACCGGCTTTATTTTTCTCGTGTTTTTTCTGCACGTACAACATAACCGCTAAACCAGTAAACCCGGATGATCTCTGGTACGAAATATACGCCAAAGAGAAAAAATACGGTTACTTAAACCTTCGGGCATCATCAGACAGTTCGAGTGGCGTGATATTAAAATGTTACGAGTCTGAACTTGTTCTCAAGTTTAAATATCTGTTATTTTTCACAGTGAATTTTAAGAAGCAGGATAAGGTCCTGATCGATCCGAAGCACGGCTTGCTGGAATCATCAAGTAAAATCGAAATAAATGAAAAGCAGGGTTTATTAGTTACAGGCAGGTTTGAAGGGGATGTATTTCAAATAACCCTTACAACGGTAAAAGGCAATAGAAACCAATCTTTAAAGCGTGACAAATTTGATTTTACTGACCTGGACGTCCCGTTTGCATCGCTGGAATTTCAAAAGCCCCAAAAGTACAGGATCATGGCTTTTGAAAATGGCAGGATTATGGAAACGACTTATAATTGGGTGCGGAGTCAAAAGTTTTTATTTGAAGGGGATACAATCAGTTGCAAAGTCATCGAATTCAAGAGCAAAGTCAGAAGCGGGCAACGGTGGATAACTCCGGACAGCAGTGGCATTATGATTTACGAGGAAGGCACATTAGGGAAGTGGCCTTACCGAGTTATGCTTGCCTCGAAAAAAAAGCACTGAAATTCCAGCTCGTCAATCAAGGCTTTCTGTCATTCGATACAGGGTCCATTTATAGCACGGCACGCCGTGCCCGTTAGCGCCGGGACTTTATCCAGACTGTCATCCTATCCACCCCAGGTCCGCCAGACTCCTCCACAGTAGAAAAG
>CAZSTM010000679.1:0-1967 GCA_964609635.1 uncultured Gemmatimonadales bacterium | reverse complement strand
GGTCGGGGAAGCAGGTGATCTTGGGCAGCTTGCCGTAGTCGGTGTGCACCTTTATCCGCTTCTTGATCTCGTGCTGCACCAGGGTGAGAGTGGTCTCCAGCCCCTGGTGGATGTCCACCTTGTCCCTCGCCGCCTGGTCGATACGGGCAAAAGTGCGCAGGGAATGGACGATTGACGAGATGCGGTCGGCCGCCTTCCTGCTGACAGCGCCTAATTTCTCGGTGTTCGCAGAGAGTTTGGACAGTTTCTTCTTGCTTTCAGTCTCCTCTAACTCGTTTAGGAGACTTTTTGCATCTTCATTGTTGCGGATAAATACATCGAGGTTGCTTTTCAGCGCTCCGAGGGGGGTGTTGATCTCGTGGGCCACGCCGGCCACCAGGTGGCCCAGGGAGGCCATTTTCTCGGCCTGGATAAGCTGGGAGGTCTTCTCCCGCAGCTCGCGGGTGCGCTCATTAACTTTTCGCTCCAGCTCCCGGCTTCTTCTTTTCATATTCAGGGTTCTGGCTTCATACACGCCCACTATAATCGCCAGAACGACGATTATCAAAAAACCCCTGAACCAGAGCGTGGCCCAGAAAGGCGGCAGGATCTCGAAGGCCAATTCCGCCTGTCCTTCACTCCAGATACCATCCCTGTTTCTGGCTTTAACCTTAAATGTGTACTCTCCCGGCGGAAGGTAGGTATAAGTGGCGGCGTGTTCCCTGGTTTCTATCCAATCCCTGTCCAGGCCCTTTAGCATATATCTATATGCCACCTCCTCGGGTGAGGTCAGGCAGATACCGATATAATCGAATCGCAAGTTGTTTTCATCGTGCCTTAGCCCGGGATATTCCCGCCCGGAAATGTCCGCGCCGAAAAGGTTCATTCCGGTAATATAGACAGATGGGTGCGGCAGCCCGTCATCCGCCGAGTAGTTCCTGAAGGGATATTTCTCGGTGTAGGCGGGAGTTTGTAAGATAAACAGAAAGGCAATACTTGCGAGCAGGGTAAAAAAGATTTTCGGTTTCATTTTTTGCTCCTCCGGGTACATTTGCTTTTTAACCACCAAGGCACTAAGGCACCAAGGTTTCCACACTCATCCTGTTATCCTGTCGAAAAGACAACCGGGTTTATCTGCTTCGGCTAAGGCGCAGTGTTCTTTTAGGGTTTGATTTTTTACCACAGGATGCCCCTCATCGGGTCGAGAAAATTCTTTTATCATTTCTATTATATTCTTCCCTTGAATCAGGATCAATCAATCGGCCTTTTTATTTTCCTGCCGCTCCGGTCGGCTAAAAGACTATCCGGTCGTGGCTACAAAGGGCTTGAATAAACCTGCAGCAGTATTATCAATGAGCGCCTTACCCGGGCATAATAAGGCCTCGGGCGGGGTTACCGTCGAGGCCTTTCAAATTTGATACCGACATATTCTTTCCATCCTAAGCCATCGAGAAGAAAATCATGGGCAGAGAAATGAAACCGAGATAAACCGCCACACTGATCAACGTCCTGCTGAGGATTTGAACTTTTTCGCGGTTAGTCATTGCTGCCTCCTGTTTGAGTGATTGATGACGGGTTAACTCGCTGGTTCTGCCCAGGTATATATCAAGCTGCGTGCCAGAAACAAAAAAGCCATCTGGAAAATGCTCCAAATGGCTGATATTATTGCACTTGGCTGGATAAATATTATTGCTGCAAACTCTCTGAAATGGCTGAATAAATCCCCAAATATTGGGACTTCCCAAGATTTTGGGAATGTTATCTCTTGCGCTCGATACCCAGTTTCTTCATCCTGGCTTCCAGGGTGGTCGGTTTCAGTCCCAGAATCCCGGCCGCCCCTTTTTGGCCGCTTACCCGCCAGTCGGTTAGCTCCAGGACCTCGAGGATATGATTCTTCTCAACCTCTTCCATAGTTAATGTACCGGCAGCCCCCGGTGGTTTGCCGGTGGCCTTGAGCCAGTCACCAAGCTGGAGCCGGTTGCCGTGGC
>CAZSTM010000678.1:0-1968 GCA_964609635.1 uncultured Gemmatimonadales bacterium | reverse complement strand
GCGGAGATCCGTGCGCAGCACGACACATCCGCGCTTAAGCGCGACACCAGGCGGGGTGTGTAATTCCCCTGTAGGGGCAGGTTTAAACCGGAGCGCAGCGAACCGGAGCCATGCAAAGCATGGCGAAGATCCGTGCGCAGCACGACACATTCGCGCTTTCCGACAACCTGCCCCAGGGCGGGTCTGCAGTATGCGTCAAACGTCAGGTTTGCAGACGGGGTGTGTAACTTACGGGCCTTTCAAAGTTTTATTAGTTGTGGCAGCGAGCGGTCATCGGAGTTTATGAATAATTCGGGTTAGCAGCATGTTGAAAAAAACACGCTGCTAGAAATAAAAAACCCCTTTGGCCGAATGAACTCAGCAGGCATTTCGCCTAGAACACCGGCAAAGGGGCAGGATTTTTGGCGGGTTTATCGACTCAGCGCTTCTCGACAAAGATCGATTTGGGTTTTTTCTTGGTCATCTGGCGGCTGACTATCTCGTAATTCAACTCACCCGAGCAGAGCTTTTCCAGGCTTTCGCTGGTGACTTTCTTTTCGAGGTACTGGGTGGAATCCTGCATCATACTGTGCAGCTTACGAGCGTACTTGGCGGCGATCACACATCCGGCATATTTGGAACTGCTGAACTTTAACAGATCATCGGGGGTATGATTTATCATTGATTTCCTCCATCAGGCAATTACCGGGTGCGAACTTGACTTGTACCAGCTCTTTTGGCGGCGATAGTTATGCCTGATAGGCAGAACCTCGCCCACCGAGAGTTCGCTTTAATAGACCGGCTATTCTCAGGAAAAAGATCGGTAATCGGAGATAATACAAATAATTACAGTGACTCAGGTCTTAAAGGAAGCTTGACGGTACACAAATTGCTTTACCTGAAATTTTTATATCAAATATTAGTATAATCACTTTTTGATAAATTATCAAGGTTTATGTAGCATTACTCTGGATTGTTCCGGTGTCAGAGGACCGGTGACCTGCCCTGACTCGCGGAGCGAATAATCGGTAATGCTGCATTCTCGGACAAGTCGAGCTTATAAGGAGTGGCAATGAATCCAGGGGCAAAGAAAAGGAAGAAACCTGAAAAAAAAACCAGGGACGAGAACAGAGAACAGATAGCCGAAGCCGAAGACCTTTCCCGGGAGCTGGCCGAGCTCGAGAATCAGCTGCTGCGCCTGCGCGCGGAATATGCCAATTACAAACGGCGTTCGGAAAAGGAAAAATCCGAGATCGCCACCGTGGTCAAAGCCAACATCTATCGCAACATAGTTCCTGTCATCGATGATTTCGAACGCTTTTTCCAGCATGTCTCCTCCAGCCTGGAATCTCTGGACAAAGACTTTGTCAAGGGAATCGAGATGATCCATAACTCCCTGGTCGATTCCCTGAACAGACAGGGAGTGGAGGCCATAGACATTACCGGTGTGCCGTTCGATCCCCACTACCACGAGGCGATGCTCACCGAACCGGTTAAAAAACAAAGCGATGACCATACGATTATTCAGGTGCTCGAAGTGGGCTATCGCCTGGGTGAGCTGGTAATCCGGCCGGCCAAGGTCAAGGTGGGTATTTACGGCAAGGACTGATACTCTGAACGGCAAGGGGTGTCCGGTCGCTTTTTATTGACAGTGGCCCGGGATTGTAGCAAGATAAAGGGAGAACTTTTTGGGTGTTTTAAGGCAGTGCCCGGCAGCCTCTCTTTCAAAGCCGGGGCTGGATCGCAGCTCACGCCTTTATTTTTCAATATTTAGCTGTCAGGGTATATAAGATGAATATTTTAAGCTCCAGATGCAGGGTTTCCCGCTTCGCTCCCAGGCCGTTTAAGCCTCTGCTTGCAGTGGCCCTTTTCGGACTGATCTTGTTCGGGTCGGCTCTACCGGGCAGTGCCGGGCAAGAGGAAGACTCCCGGGATGTCAGACCGCTGGTGGAAGTGGCTGTGGTACACGGCATGATAGGGCCGGTGAGC
>CAZSTM010000677.1:0-1969 GCA_964609635.1 uncultured Gemmatimonadales bacterium | reverse complement strand
CCACCCTGGCACGCTACGACCCGGACGTGCAGGGCTACATCGTGGTTTCCTCCCCATATTCCAATGTTACAGCCCATTACCTGGCGGTTCGTTTCCCTGCCTCCTCCCTGCCCGCAAACTTCCAGGTTTTCAGCATGACTTTTTACAACAACGACGGCAACATGGCCTGGCCGCGGATCATGCTTACCGCCGGCTCAGGCGATCAACCCGACCTGGGCAACATCCTATGCCTGGAAGAAAACTACATCGGCAAGGAATTCGACCCGAACAAGGAACTCGCCTGGAGCACCGTGGAATGGGAGGCGTACAACGCCTCCAATGCCCGCGATCTCTGGGTGGTGTTTCAAATGCCCAACAAGACCTTTGTCACTTTTGGAGACGGACCGGGGATATTCGCCGAAAACGCGGGAAACCATTACGGCGATTTTTTCTACTCCTCCGACGAGGGCAACACTTTCCAGCCTTACCCGAGTACGCAATACGACGTGGTGCTTTACCTGACTGTCGGCCTGCTCGAGGGTCCGGTGCTCGAGCCGCAGATCCAGCCGGCAATCGAGGAACTGGATTTCGGGATTGCCAAAGCAGGGACGGCCAGCCAACTGCCGTGGCCGGTGGCCAACCTGGGCAATGCACCCCTGGAGCTTTCGGGCATCATTTCCAGTAGACAAAATTCATTCGGTATCTCGGCCACCGAAATGACCATTCCCGCAGGGGCTACCGATACGCTACAGGTCAGTTTCACTCCGGCGCTGAACATTAAGTACAGCGGGACGATTTCCATGGCGACCAACGACCCGGCCATGGTGACGGTCAATCTCCCGGTCACCGGTACGGGCGCTTACCCGGTTGCCGCCGTCGGAGCGCAGAGCATAGATTTCGGCGAGGTGGAAGTGGGACAAACCCTGCTTGAAGAAGTCGTGGTTCGTAACACGGGGTCTGTCTCTCTGCTGGTGAGCCAGGTGGCCGCGAGCCCCGATCCGTTCTCCGCCCAGCCGGCTGAAGTGGAAATCGCCGCAGGGGATTCCTCGATTCTGGAAGTCGCTTTCGCCCCGGGCGAGGAAGGCTCTTTTACCGGAAACCTTACCTTTGACACCGACGATCCGGACCATGCACAGATAGTTATAGGCCTTACCGGTGTCGGCAAGTCCGGGGAGCCGCAGGTGGTCTGCGATTTCAACGGCGACGGGAGTGTCGAAATTACGGACGTGATAACGCTCCTGCTGTTCCAGCGCGCCAATCCCGGCGACCTGAGGGGGGATTTCAACGGGAACGGCACCTCCAACATTACCGACGCCATTGCCATGCTGCTGGCTATGCGCGAGGGCACCTGCTCGGATGCTTCCTCAGCGCTGCTTTCCGGCTCAGACAGAAGCCAAGATGAATCCTTCTATAAAAAAATCTCCGCCGAGGAGATCGCCTACCTCGAGCGCATAATACCGCTGCTGGAATTGACTCCCGAGGAGGAAGCCGCCATGCGGCTGGCGCTCTATGGGCCGGGAAGAACTCCCTGGCTGCCGGAGGCTTTCTCGCTGTCGCAGAACTATCCCAACCCGTTCAACCCGGTAACGGTCATCGGATTCACCGTTCCTCAGGGCATGGCGGCCGAGCATGTCTCGCTCAAAGTCTACGATATCCGCGGCGCACTGGTGCGGGTGTTGGTGGAGGGGACAAAAGAGCCGGGCAGCCACGCTGTGAACTGGGACGGCACGGATAAGACCGGGCGCCGGGTATCCAGCGGAATCTACCTCTACCGCCTGAAAGCTGGCGGCGCGGCATTCACCAGGAAGATGGTGGTGCTGAATTGAGGGGTGGAATAATATTCTCCCCACAGAGACAATCTTCGATGTCCGAAATGATGATTTTTCGCTCGAATCATCCTTGAATTTCAGGTAATAGAATTTTATACTAGAAGTTTGTTCAGAATCTTTCGACACCATAAACTATGGGATGCGCCGCCGCCGGCCGAACC
>CAZSTM010000676.1:0-1983 GCA_964609635.1 uncultured Gemmatimonadales bacterium | reverse complement strand
GCGGCCTGCCGGGTCGGTTTTCTGATCGGGGCCGGGGCCGGCCTGCTGGACTACCGGGCTGCTGCTCTGGTGCACTGCAACTCGGGCAAGGGAGGCGGGCTGCTGGCTTTCCTGGAATTGGGAGAAAAGCCCCGCTTGAGTTTCAGGGACAACAGCGACGAGCGCACCGGGCGCCAGTACCCCGAGTTGGCGGGAATCCCGATTGACGGCTCCCACCTGCTGGAAAAAGAAAAGGAGCTTATCCTCGCCCTGGAAGTAAAGCCGGACCAGACCGATAAAAATTACAGCTTGAGATTGAGCCTCTCAGGTGTGGAGAACCCGAAAGCCCTCGCGCAGCTTACCCTTGAAAACCGTTCGGAGCGCGAGGTGCTGGGTTCCGTGGCTCTGGCCTACAGCGCGCTGGAATCTGTGAACCATCCCACTATCCGTCTGCGCGACTTCCGTGTCTGGGGCGAGAGGATATACTTGCAGCCAGATCGCGCTTTCGGACCCGTTCTCGGCACCCTGTATTCGCTGGCCGACGGCGTGCTGAAACTCACCGCGCAGTTCGCCCCCGTGGCTTTCCAGGGCGAACCCGGGGGGCGTTCTCCGGTGCCCCTCAAAGCCTACCTGGAAGTCCGGTTCCCGGGTGAAAGTCCGGGCGGATGGAGTATCGCCGACAGCGCCAGAATCACCACCCCCGACTACACCGCCTGCTTCCGGGTGGAGGGCTGGCCCGGGGGCTCTGTAGTTCCTTATCGCGTGGTTTACCACGGCCAGGATGGAAAAACCAGCCGTTACGAGGGCACCATCGCCGAAGAGCCGGTAGAGAGAAAAGTATTTTCGCTGGCCGCTTTTACCGGCATGGGAGACATGGGCCGCACCGCGGATTCTGGTCCGGCCCCGCCGGATGCACCGGCCATAGTGGGGCGCTGGACCCCGGCTAACCTCTGGTTCCCTTTCGAGCAGACTGTCAATAACCTGGCGGCCGACCCGCCGGACCTGCTCTGCTTTACCGGCGATCAGGTCTACGAGTTCAAGCCCACGGCCCCGGAGTACAGCGACCGTTTCCCTGTTCTGGACTACCTCTACAAATGGTACCTCTGGCACTGGGCGTTCGGCCCGCTCACCCGCCACCGGCCGGCAACCTGCCAGGTGGACGACCACGATGTGTACCAGGGCAACGTCTGGGGCTGGGGCGGACGGCTTAACATGACAGGGCACAACAGCTACGGCGGCTACATGATGGACCCGCTGTTCGTGCGGATAGTGGAGCGGACCCAGTGCACCCATAACCCGGACCCTTACGATCCCAGGCCCATCCTGAACGGCATCGGGACTTACTATACGGGATTCACCTACGGCGGGGTGAGCTTCGCCGTGGTCGAGGACCGCAAGTTCAAGTCCTGGCGATTTCACCGGGGTCCGGGAGCCACACTCCTGGGCGACCGTCAGCTTAGTTTTCTCGAAGACTGGGCCACGGACTGGCACGGCGGGGCCACCATGAAAGTGGTCTTGAGCCAGGGTACTTACGCCTCGGTGCAGACCAACCGGGAGGGTGAGATAACCAGGGATTTCGACACCGCAGGCTGGCCCAGACAGGGCCGCGACCGGGCATTGAGGGCATTCCGCAAGGCCCGCGCGCTGATTGTCTGCGGCGACCAGCACCTGTCCACCCTGGTAAAGATGGGAATCGAGTCTCCCGCGGACGGGCCCGTGCAGTTCTGCGTGCCGGCGCTGGGTAACATCTTCTGGCGCTGGTTTTATCCCAAAGAACCCGGCGGCGGAGCCCTGGCCGACCCGCAGGGCTATACCGGAGATTTCCTCGACGGTTTCGGCAACCATTTCCGCCTGCTGGCCGCAGCCAACCCCACGGATGTCGAATTCATGGGCGACCGCAACCAGACACTGCGCAGGTGGAACTCGCGGCCCGGAATCAACGAAGACCTGGTGCGGCTTTGCCAGGGAGACGGAGTCGGGATAGTCCGGATCGACAAACAGGCC
>CAZSTM010000675.1:0-1989 GCA_964609635.1 uncultured Gemmatimonadales bacterium | reverse complement strand
AGAACATGTGTGTATATCATTGTCGTCTTGACATCCTTGTGCCCCAAGCAATTCCTCCAACCGTGCGGATGTCATAGCCGTCTTCCAGTAAATGCGCCGCACCCCGCGGCAATAATTATTGTTCTTTGCCGGTTTCTTTTTCCAGTCGTCTGATTTCCCGGATTATAACTTATATCAAAGAACCGACTCTTTTTTGGCTCCATTTATATAGCCTTTATCCAAATCATTTTTAACCTGGATTATTCATGAATCAACGCAAATCCTGTAGGGGCGGACCAATGTGTCCGCCCGAAATTTGAAACATTTTTCCAGAACAGGGCGCACACGCACCTTAAGCCCCTGCAAATAATTGTTGTAATCCGTTTTTATGAATAATCCTGATTTAATAATATTGAGTTGATTTACTATTTCGACAAGTTTTTCAGCATGGTTTTTTCCTTTTATTCATGATTTGTAGTCTTTTTTATTATAATCGGTCAACCTTGCAAAATCAATAAGTGTTGATCCAGGGCTATTTTGCTCAAGGGGCCGGAGGGGCCGGAACTATGATCCGGCCGGACGCTTTGCGGGCTTTTTTGGGTAAGAACAATCTACCGGAATAAGTAATAAAAATATTTTATTCACAGATGAAAGTTACGGGGTAGGAAGGTGCTGGCAGATAGGGATGGAACCGGCCAATACTGAATAGCAGTTTATGGATACCGCGGTGCGGTAAACGGTCTTAAACCTTTCAGCAGCCCGGCTCGGCAGCCGAGCCGAAAATCTCCTGGTACAGCGCCCGGGGCAGGTGAATGCCGTTCTGCTCGGCGTTTTTCCGGTTTGCTGCGGAGCGTTCTCCGGGCAGGATCACCGGATGATCCGGGTCGGCGGGCACGGCAGCTTTGATCGCCCCGGCAAGCTCTCCCAGTATTTCATCGTAGCGTCCGGCGCCGACAAAGATGTCGCGCCGCAGGGCGATCACCGTAAAACCGTAATCTCCGCCCGGGGGCGGGATAGCGGCGGCGCCGATAAAGGCTGAGGTTAAAATTTGCACGGCTACGGCCAGGGCGTACCCCTTGTGAGCGCCGAACGGCAGAAGAGCGCCGCCGTCGAAGAACGCCTGCGGATCGGTGGACGGCTCGCCGTGCTTGTCCAGGACCAGGCCCTCCGGAAGCTCCCGGCCCTCGGAGAGCGCCAGCTTGCATTCGCCGTAAGTAACCGCGGTGGTGGCCAGGTCAACCACAATAGGCTCAGGCGAAAAGGGAAAGCCGAAAGTTATGGGGTTGGTGCCCAGTACCGCGCTTTTGGCGCCGTAAGGAGCGGACAGGGGCTGGCAATTGGCCAGTAAAAGAACGATCAACCCCTCCAGGGCGCACATCCTGGCGTAATAGCCGAGAGGGCCGGTATGCGGGGTTCTCTCAGCACCCACCAGGGCCACTCCGGTCTTGCCGCCGAGGGCGAGCTCGATGGCTTTGCTGGTGCATTCGTAGGCCACCAGGTAACCCAGTCCGTCCAGGCCGTCGTAAAGCGCACTGGTCTCATCCTGCTTGATCCAGCGGCCCGGTCGATGACCTTTTTTCGCAAGGTGGTTCAGCATCGGCCGCACCCTTACCAGGCCGTGGCTTCTCCTGCCCGAGGCCTCGGTCGAGATCAGGATGTCCACCAGCACCGAGGTATCCTCCTCACCCAGGCCGGCGTCCAGAAACAGCCGGCTCAAGCGTTTTCTGAGATCATCCAGAGAAAGGGTGGGCATTGACTTTTCTCCCCTTATCGGTGCGCGTAAATTGGGTAACCGGCGGCTGAATTGAATAGCGAGCGCATTCCCCGCGGCTTGCCGCGGGGAGTCTTCAATTGAGTTGATTAATAATTTAGAAGTCCGTATTTTACAAGGGTTATTTTTGGCGGATTTTAGAAGCGTGTTGAAAAAACACGCTTCTAAGCGGTACATGGATGTGCCGCCAAACAAGCGCAGATTGTTAAATCAAGCAATTTGAAAGGTTTGCACGTTCT
>CAZSTM010000674.1:0-1997 GCA_964609635.1 uncultured Gemmatimonadales bacterium | reverse complement strand
CGTTAATTTACAATGAGATAGAATCTACTAAAAAGCGGAGCAGGAAAGCGATACCGATTATAAAAGGGGCTATCCGGATTAAATTTTAAAGACAGTAAGGTGTGTTGTCAAGATAAAAAAAAGAATAAAAATAGCTGCAACTGTATATTTAACAAGGGCTTATCTCAATTCCCTAGATGTTGTCAAATAAAAAAAAGCCATACAATATATTGTGGTGTCAACGCTAATATCAGTGACAGTAAGAGTTAGCTTAGCTCAAGCCGTATTTATCCATTTTGTAATAAAGAACACTGGTTTTCAAGCCCAGCATACGAGCGGTGCGACTTTTGTTTCCTGAGCAGCGGGAGAGAGTCTGAGAGATTATCCGGCGCTCCAGGTTCTCCAGGGTCTGGTTGAGATCGATCCCGCTTCCGTTAGACAGGGGAAGGTTTATCTCGCGCTCGACAAGGGGAGGAAGATCCTCGGCTCTCAGGCTTTCACCGTAGCTAAGGACCAGGGCCCGTTCGATAACGTTTTCAAGCTCGCGCACATTGCCGGGCCAACTGTAGCAACTCAGTATTTCGAGGGCCTGGGGTTCTATCTCGCGTGCGGGACGGTTCAGTTTCCTGCAGATTTTCTCGACCAGGTGGGCGGCCAGCAAAGGGATGTCTCCGGGACGTTCTCTCAGGGGGGGAAGGGTGATGGGAACTACATGCAGGCGGTAGAAAAGGTCTTCACGAAAGGAGCCTTTACCTACCTCTTCGAGTAGATTCTTATTGGTGGCTGAAAGCAGCCGGACGTCCACAGAGACGGTCTTCTCGCCACCCACGCGCTCGAATTCTCTCTCCTGTAGGACCCGCAGCAGTTTAACCTGCACGGTGGGAGAGATATCCCCGATCTCGTCGAGAAATATCGTTCCCCCGTGGGCCAGCTCGAAGCGTCCCTTGCGAGCCTTGATGGAGCCGGTAAAGGCACCCTTCTCGTGACCGAAAAGCTCGCTTTCCAGCACCGATTCGGAGAGTGCGCCGCAGCCGACCCTGACAAAAGGCCCGGTGTTGCGATCGCTCTTGGCGTGGATCTCCCGTGCAACCAGCTCCTTGCCGGTGCCTGATTCTCCAGTGATCAAGACCGAGGAATCACTCCTGGCCACCAGGGCGATCTTCTCGAACACGACTTTCATTTCCGCGGACTCTCCTACCAGGAGACCAAAGCCGGCAGCCTCGGAAACCTCGCTTTTGAGAAGGGCGTTCTCCTCTGTCAGGCGCTGTTTTTCAGCCGTCTCGGATCGCGCCGCCAGGACTTTTTCAACGCGAACTTTCAGGTGCTCAGGGCTGAAATCCTTGGTCAGAAAATCCGCCGCCCCGAGGCGCATGGTCTCCACCGCCAGGTCCACCGTACCGTAAGCAGTAATTAAGATCACATCTACTCCGGGTCTCAAAGCCCGGGCCTTTTCCAGTACCTCGAGGCCGGTCATTCCCGGCATCTTGTAATCAGTCACCACCAGATCGAAATCCCGCTCCTTCAGCAGCTGCAGAGCGGTTTCACCATCGGCTACGCCGGCAGCCTCGAGCCCCATCTTACTCAAAGTTATCACCAGGCCTTCGCGCATGGTCCGGTTGTCTTCGATTACAAGCACTTCAGGCATGGTTTTTCACTTGAAAGAGTTATCTGGCCGTTTATTGGAAAACTCCGGCCCAGAGATACCGCCAACTGATCTAAGATAACATTGGCCGCGGGGTTTGTAAACAGGAGAAATCCCTGCCATAGAGACAGTTATTGCTTTTTTCCGTCATAATGATTAGCTTAGATTCTTAACTGGCAATTCTACATTAGCTACCAAAACCAACCTTAAATACAAGGGAGTTCAAAATGCCGCTGGTACCATTGAGACAAATGCTGGATGAGGCAGCCAAGGGCGATTACGCTCTTGGAGCTTACAATGTCAACAACATGGAGCAAATCCAGGCAATCATGACCGCCGCCCGGGAAACTCGGTCTCCGGTAATTATCCAGGCAAG
>CAZSTM010000673.1:0-2002 GCA_964609635.1 uncultured Gemmatimonadales bacterium | reverse complement strand
GGTGGGGGGCTCGATGTAGAAGCCGCAGCCTTCATCGGCGTTCCCGTTGTCCACCACGGTATTTTCCCGGAAAACGCAGCGGTGGCCGCTGTTCTTGTAGGTTTCCCGACGGAAATACACCCCGTGGCCCTTGTTGCCCCTGACCGTGTTTCCGGTAAACAGGTTGTCGGTGTCCTTGTGCCCGATAGAAATGCCGTGCCTGCCGTTGTTTTCGCTAAGGTTGTCGGTGAACTCTCCGTGCTTGACCCGCCAGCAGAGGAACAGCCCGTCGCTGTCGTTGTCGTGCGTATGGCAGTTTCTGACCTCGGCATACGCGCTGCCGGTCCCCGGGTGAAGGCCCAGGCCGGAGTGGCCGTAGGATTCGCAGTCGATCACCCGGACGCGCTCGGTGATCTGGAAAGAGATGCCGTCCCCGTTGAAATTGCGGGCCACGCAGTTTTTGATCAGGCAGTCCTTGGCCTTGTAGAAATAGATCGCCCCGCCCCGGCAGCCGTTCATGAGAAAGTTTTCCTCGCGGCTGCCGTCCACGGTGATATTCTCGAAAGTCACCCCGGTCACCTCGATACCGGCCAGGATGGGGAAGGTGTTCTGCACCCAGGCTTGTTCGGATTCGATATTGTAGTCGCGCAGGGTCATGGGACTAATACGCAGGGTGTCGCCCTCGATGGCGGTGACCGTGGTAACCGAGACCGCCCAGCCGTTGTTGTGGTTATTATCCAGCACGGAAAGTCCCATGCCGACCTTGAATTTCTCCGGCTCCGCCACGGCCAGGTCGAATATGCCGTAGCCGGCGTCATCGACCAGCAGGCTTTTCACACCCGGACCTTTGACAAGGATGGTTTTTCCCTCGGTGCCGCGAACCACCACATCGGATACCCGGATATACAGGCTGTTTTCCATGAGATAAGTGCCCGGCCCGATGGAGAGCGTATCGCCCGGGTTGAGTATGTCGGCGGCCTTTTGCAGGGCAAAGTTGTCCGCGCCTGTTACCTCGGCTTCTCCCGACTGCGCCACAGTGATGGTGCGGGGAGCGGCCGCCTTTTCCGGGGGTACTACACAGCAGGCGGCGGCGACAACCAGCGGCAGGATCGTAGCCAGGCTGCAGGCGAACTGAAACGGGGTGTTCATGGAAAACCTCCTTTGAACCGTAATGTTAGAGGACAGTCAAATATTTAAAGCATATTATTAAAAGAAGACCGTATATTTAAGAATAATAGCAAGTTATAATGATTTTAAAAGCCTTAAATTCAGAGTGTTCAATATTTCCTGGTGAACCCTGAGAATCCTCAGCCTATTTGATCTCTACGGGCCTTCTATCTAAGTGATGTAATTCAAAAGTTCGATCAAGTATTTTTTCCAGACACGCTGAACAAGACCGTAGGGGCGACCGATCGGTCGCCCGAACATCGGCGAGGCATGCCTCGCCCCTACGCTAAATTGGTGGATTGGTTTAGAAAAATACGTTACACTATTTATGAATTCATGTACTAAGTCAGGCCACCGCAAGTTCGAGGCGCAGTACAGTTACTCATCTATAAATTCTATTCCGTTGTCTTTGCACCATTCAATTGCTATTTCTTTCAGTGCCTTATCTCGAAACCTGTACCAATCCTCTTGGATATCAAACCTGTAGATATTGTCCTTGAATATTCTGAATGCGCCCCGGCCTCTTATAGCTCCACACATCCTGTCTCTCAGATTGTCATCCTCGATTGACAGGCAGAACCTTTCCATGATTTCATACATGTTGATATCGTACCTGTCGGGCAGGGGCTCATACTTGTTTGTTTCTAATATCTCAACCGCAGTCTTTATAACTTCTTGCTGCCATTCCGGATAATTTTCAAGCGGTTCCTTTTCTTCCGCTGCCCTGAATTCCTCATCACTAACACAAACCAGTTCACCAGTTTCTTTATTTAGAAAATTTTTACTCTCATCGGATTGAAATTCCATTCCTTCCACTATATCAGATAATTTCACTTTAGCAGGCATAGTGGAATTC
>CAZSTM010000672.1:0-2011 GCA_964609635.1 uncultured Gemmatimonadales bacterium | reverse complement strand
AATGTGTCGTGCTGCGCACGGATCTCCGCCATGCTTTGCATGGCTCCGGTTCGCTACGCTCCGGTTTAGGGGTGTGTTTTTAATATGCGCTATCTTTGAATCGGATAAGAACCATTTGTATGAACAATACGAGTTAATAAAGATGTACAAAACCATAGAAAATGTCGCCGAAGTGTTGAAAAAAAGCCAGGGCAGGACCATCCTGATACTCAAGCACAGCACCGTCTGCCCCTTCTCATCCCGCGCCAAGAGCGAGACCGATAAGTTTCTCGAAAACTGCGACTTCAGCCTGGAGGCCTACCTGGTGGTGGTGCAGAAAGAGCGGCCGGTCTCCAGGGATCTCGAACAGGTTCTCGAAATCCCCCACCAGACGCCTCAGGCTCTGGTGGTGCGGGACTGCAAGGTGGAAAAAGTCCTGAACCATTTTGAGATCAGCGGAGAGAATCTGGCAAAGGCGGTTATGGAGAAATAACCCACCTTAATAAATCCTATCCAAAAATATTTGAAATTGTTTATTTAAATATCTCACCACCAAGTCACCAAGGCACAAAGAATAGTCCGGTTTATCCTGTTATCTTGTCTGATTTTGTGGTTCCGGCTCCTCCGGGCCAGGCCAGGGTGGCATGGGCCTGTCTGATCATCCGGCGGATGGGCAGGCTCCTGGTGCAGATAGCCTCGCACCTGCCGCATTCCCGGCAGGCTGAGCCGCTGCAGTTCTCATCCAGCTTGCGGTAGCAGGTCCGGGCATAGTCGGCCAGGTCGTAATCCCGGTAATACATGCGGTATCGCAAAATGTCGCTTATCTTGACCCCTGCGGGGCACACCCCGGTGCAGGTGCCGCACATGCTGCAGTAACGGCCCTTTCGGCCGGCCCAGAAACGCCGCTCCAGCTCGGGGTTCACGTAGCTCAGGCGCCTCCTGAGAATATCGACAAACCGGTCCACCACCTGGAAGCTGCCCATGGAGGCCAGCACGGTGTGGGCATGCTGGCGTTTGACCATGGCGGTGCACAGGGCCGCGCAGGTATCAAGGTCGGGGTTGTCAAAGTTGAGGGAAATCTTCTCGGGCATGCCTTTCATGGTCATAATCCCGATTCCGGCTTCGGAGGCCGCTTTGGCTGAGTCCAGAAAAGCGGGGTTGTCGGCGTTGGCATAACTTAGCAGAACCGCATCATAGTTACCATTGCGGCGAGCGGCATCCAGGATCCCGGTCATCGACCGGTGGCAGGCGAACCCCATAAAGCCCACTTTACCGGCCTGCCTGGCCTTCTCGAAGTTTTCCCGGTAGGCAGGGTTGTCCACCTCCTCCACTTTCTGGACAGGCGGCACCAGGATGTCCACGTAGTCGGTGTTCAGGGCCTTGAGGCTGGCGTCTATTTTCTCCGGCCACTCCTTGATAGCTATGATAACTTTGTCGCGGTGGTTTTTCAGTACCCTGCCGAAAGCTTCCAGGCTGCGGTGGTCCCGGTATGCCGGGGCCAGGTGCGCAAGGTTGATGCCCTGGTCCACGGCCCGCACCAGCACCCGCGGCTCGGTAATCATGATGCCGCCGAAACTGATGCAGGTCACCTTGAGCCCTGTCCTGCCGAGAATGGCCCCCGGAAGACCGTTGACAGTAAGCGGTTCCCGCTCCCGGGCCGGGGCCTGATCCGCACCGAGGCCCACCACCGCCCCCACTGCGGCAAGCGAGGCGCGCTTGATAAATTCTCTGCGCGGCAGGGCCTTCCGGTCGGAAGGTCGATGAGCGTTGTCGGGCATAAGTTGCTCCTTGGCGTTTAACTGATAAAATATTACTGGAGTAAATTTTGCTAAATGCTGTAATTCCAAGCTCGATTACGTATTTTTTCCAGAAACGCTCAACGAGGCCGTAGGGGCGACCGATCGGTCGCCCGAACATCGGCGAGGCATGCCCCGCCCCTACGCTTAGGTGGAACAAAATACCTACCCCTCCTCCCTTCAGGCGGAGCCATAGTCGCGACCACTTCTCAGCTCCGGCAGGTCCGGGCCGGGTT